>NZ_BMAQ01000047.1 GCF_015472005.1 Insulibacter thermoxylanivorax
CCAGAGGGATATTACAGAGCTTTTGAACTAAGCTCGAAAGTTCATTCATTGACGTGTAAGATGCACTAACCGTCATCGGCTAGCCATGTCTTACTGTCAGGACATTACATGTTCGTTCTGCAGTTTTCAAAGAACAAGCGTGTTGATCTTGTCGTCACTCAGCGGCTTCGACATTGTCGTCGGCGCCTTAGGGCGACTTTTTTACTATAACATAGATTCGAGCAACTTTGCAAGTCTTTTTTTGTTTTTTCTTTCGGCCGATCCAGCGGCATCCTGCCAACCGTTCAGCCATGTGACTTGCTCAGCTAACGAATCAAGTTCGCCATCCTCGGTTCAGACTTATTAGAGTCCGTTGCCGAATTTCGGCGACGAAAAATAATTTATCATAGCTTCGCCTATGAAGTCAAGTGTTTTTTTATTTAATGCTGATATTACATGATCACTAAAATATCATGGCCTGTACCTAAGCACAAATCCTTTGGAATCGCCGCCCCTCGGACGGCGGCGGATCTTCTTCGCGAACAGACGCTGGCCGTATTATGATACATGGTCAAGTCTGCTTGAAACGGCGATTCCGGGCATATCTCGACAGTTCGTTCGGCGGAGCGAATCTGGCGAACATGCGGAAGATCACATGGTATCTCGCCTCTATCGCCCTCCTGATGCTCTCGTCGATCCTCTGATCCTTAAGATCAAGCAGCATCTCATCCAATTCCTTGCGCAGGATATAGTCCAATTCCCTGCACTCGCGTTCATTCAGCAGCAAGCCCAGCATAAGGTCAGCCTCCTGTTATTGAAGAACTGGTTCACAAGTGAAAAAAACGCGCTGATTATTAGACGTGCGATTCCCTGCTGCAGTCCAGCTTCCACTTCGCATGCGTCTAATAACATCGCGTTAATGTTATGTACACATTTTGGATTTTTTATGATGGGTTGTGAGAAGTTTTTTAATTCGCTCAGTTTCTTGGATTCGCTACGCTTCAAGCGCACTGTTCAGAAGCCACGGCGTGATCGTACTCTCGATGATAGAGGCGAACAGCAGCAGGATCACCAGGAAGCCAAACAGCGCCAGTCCCGACATGGCGATCTCGCCGAGCGTCTGCACCTGCGCTCTTTGACTCGGGAACAGTCGGCGCAGCGCCGTGATACCTAATCTTAATCCATAGCCAGCCGCGATGAAGATCGCCGGAAGTTCCAATATGCCGTGCGGCAACAATCCTCTGAAGATAAGATCCATAAGGGACAGGTCGGCCGCTTCTTGAAGTCGCAGAGTGAAGCCGATTAATACCCCATTAAACAGCATAGAGAGCACCGGAAACAATCCGAGGAAGATCCCGAGTACCATCATCACGAGTACGGCTCTGACATTGTTCAGAAAGATCACCATAACCGCCGTGAGCGTCGGCGTATCCGACCGCTCGATCTGATCTCGGATCTGGCCAAACACTTGTTCCGTTGTCTGCATCAACATCGCATCCAGTCCATCGGACGAATAGCCTGAATAGATGCCGTAAGCGAACAAGATCACCGCGGCCAGAATATAAAATTTGGAGCGATTGATCTCCTCAAGGACCATCCTCCATAACATGCGAATCTTATCCAAATCGTATACCTCCCGTCGTCTCAACTGCATCTGTGAGACCAATTCCGCATTCCCATGACCAATCGTTGTCTGCATATCCCGCTCCGATGCGCATACATATTACTATGAATCGGACGAGTACTCCATGACCGAAGGCAGCGATCCAGCACAGCGATCACTGCGAAACTTATGACTACGTTCTAAGGAGGAGCAGCACCATGAATACGTTCTACGTCATCAACGGCAGAAAGGTCAAACAAGCCCTATTCCTCATCGCAGCCATCCTGTTCATAGCATCCATCATCTATGTAGAGAGGCACAATGTCACCGTATTCTCATATGAAGAACCCTCGGCAATCTATAGTGTCGTGACGGACCAGAAGCTGATCGCACTGACGTTCGACATCAGCTGGGGGGATCGAACGCCCGGTCTGGTCTTGGACGTCCTGAAGGAAAAAGGCGTTGAGAAGGCCACCTTCTTCTTATCGGCACCTTGGAGCAAACAGCATCCTGAGATTACCGAGCGCATCGTAGCAGAAGGGTTCGAGGTCGGCAGCCACGGGCATAAATATGATAACTACAGCACTTTAGAAGATGAGGAAATCCGCAAACAGCTGATCATCGCCAACCAGATCCTCTCCGAAACGACCGGTGAGCAGCCCACGCTGCTCCGCTTGCCGAACGGCGATTATGACAAGCGTGTTCTGGATATTGCTAATCGCTTGGGGCTTACGGTGATTCAGTGGGATACGGACTCCCTGGATTACCGAAACCCCGGTGTCGATAACATCGTGCACCGCGTCGTCTCGTACGCTCATCCCGGCGATATCGTGCTGATGCACGCCAGTGATACCGCTGAGCAGACCCACCTGGCGCTGCCGGCGATCATCGATAAACTCAGAGCCGCCGGCTACACCTTCGTCACCGTCAGCGAACTGATCAATCACACGTCGATTCAAGGTCAAGAAGTCCGTGATAACCGCTGAAGCCCAAGGCAGATCCGTTAGAACATCAGCTCGTGGAACCGGGGTGCTGCTTGCTGATCACAGAAGCAGCAGCTTGGTTGTATTCGGAGCCGACAAGCTTCGTTAATTGCAGGATCTGCCAAGCATTGCAGAGCAGTAGCGGAATTACTCCTACGAGGATCTTCTCCACCGATCCTCCCTGCAGGCTGGGCGCTGCCTCGAAGGTCGTAGCTGCCACCATGAAGAAGATCGTGGGGATTAGCGCCTGCCCATTCGTCATCTTGATCTTAAAGTAAGCGACTAACCACGAGAACAGGAAGATCGCCAGCGGCAAGAGGATGTAATGAACGAATGAGCTTGACTCACTGTAGGTGACCATCTCCAGATAGACAATCGATATGCCGATCAGCACGAGCTGAATCAGGTTCCAAGTCGGCGTTCTGATCACACCGCGGACGATAAAATTCAGCATCATATAAGCGAAGAAACCCGCTTGGCTGACGATGCTGAAGAGCAGGCCGCTTAGGAAGAAATCGCGCAGATTAATCCACCAGTCATAACCCGTCATCGCCGGCAAGTTATGCAGATCCGTGGTCAGAAGCAGAAACCCGGCGAGCAGTCCTCCGGCACCGCCGATTCCTAGTGTTGTTAAGAATAGATAGAACCATTTGCGCAGTGTCATATAACGTCCCTCTCCGTACGCAGAAATTCTCTAGATTATTGTACCAAACTTCACAGAAAAATGCGAATATTTCCTTTCATAAATCCCCAGTCCCTCCCACATAATAACGTATAATTCATCTCTTATATAGGGGGAATCTCCATGCTTCGATTACGGCACATCATCCCTTGCATCCTCATGATCCTCCTGCTTGCCTCCTGCGCTGCCCAACAGCCGTCGAGCGGGGCCGACTATAAAGAGATCAAATCCATGGTCATCGACATCTTGAAGACCGAAGAAGGCAAAAAAGCGATCGAAGAAGCCCAGAAGAGCAGTGAACAAAGTTCCGGTGCGATCATGCAGATGCTTTCGTCTCCTCAGGGGCAGCAGATTCAGATGGCGGTCAAGGAAGTGCTGACGGACCCGAAGTATCCTGAATATCTGAAGCAGATGATGACGGACCCCAAATTCGCCGGAGAATTTGCCAAGGCCGTGCAAGAAGCGAACAAAGACATCCATAAACAGCTGATGACCGACCCCGAATACCAAAGCTTGTTAATCGATATCATGAAGCAAGAGGACTTTAAGAAGATCATCATGGAAGTCATGAAGGGGAAGGAATATCGACAGCAGACGATGACGATCATGCAAGAGGCGATCGAAAATCCCTTGTTCCGCTTGGAACTCATGGAACTTCTGAAGAAGGCCATGGAAGAGGAGAGCAAGTCGAAGGAGGAGCAAAAAGGCTGAGACAGCGGGGGAAGCAGCGGAGGGGGCGGCGGAAGTTAAAGAAGTTCAATGCATACGCCAAGAAGTGAGAAAAAGGGACTATCCAGTAAGTCCGCGTTGACTGACGGATGGACAGCCCCTTTCCTTATTGTGCCTATGCTTTCTCGATGACACGTGCGGCCAACTCTGCATAGAGCTTGCCTGTTTCCGAATCGGCTTTGTATACAGAAGGCGAATAATCCGGTTCGGAAGGATGATTGTCCGGCGCTCCGAGCGGGATCTGTGCCAACAGTTCTGTATGCAGCTCCTGCGCCAGTTTCGCCCCGCCCCCGCGGCCGAAGATATAATCCTTCTCACCGCAATGACTGCAAATATAATAGGCCATATTCTCCACTACGCCCAAGATCTCATGGTTCGTCTGCCGCGCCATCGCACCGGCTCTGGCGGCTACGAAGGCAGCCGTTGCATGGGGCGTCGTTACGAGCAATTCCTTGCTGTGGGGAATCATCTGATGAACATCGAGGGCGATATCCCCCGTACCTGGCGGGAGATCGAGCAGGATGTATTCCACATCGCCCCATTCCACTTCAGCGAAGAAATTGCGGAGCATCTTGCCCAGCATCGGACCTCGCCAGATGACGGGAGCATTGTCCTGGACGAAGAAACTCATCGAGATCACCTTCACGCCAAAGCGCTCTACAGGCAGGATCTTATCCCCCTCCAGCTTAGGTACTTCTTCGATCCCCATCATATCGGGTACGCTGAAACCGTAGATATCCGCATCGATGATGCCGACTTTCTTGCCCGCTCTAGCCAAAGCCGCAGCTACATTCACCGTCACCGTCGACTTACCGACCCCGCCCTTGCCGCTGGCTACGGCGATGAACTTCACGCCCGAAGCAGGATCCAATAGCGGGCTGAGCATATGGGCGCCGCCCGGTCTGGGGCCGGCGGCCTGTGCATGGGCTGTTGCCTTCGCTGAAACGGCATTCGCCGCCAGTTGTCTCTCTATCTGCTGGCGCTCGATCTCCGTCAACGTGCGAAAGCGAATATGCGGTTCCTTGCCGCCTATCTCGCGGATGATCGCCGAGACCAGCTTGCTTAATCTCGTCTTCTCCTCTTCGCTGTCCTCGGCCAAGACGATGGTCAGCGCAACCTGATCTTCGCGAACCAACACATCTCTGATCATGTTCAATTCCACGTATCCGCGCTCATATGTCGGCTCTCTAAGCCCTTGCAGCGCTTCCAAAACCCTATCTCTCGTAAGCATGTCACACCTCATCGCTTCGAAACTTGACTACATTATATCAATTATGCTCTTCTGTACCAAGCCTTTCCCCCGACATATAACGCAGCACACCTTCGTAGATCGCGGCAGCAACTTTACGCTGGTAGAGATCATCCGCAAGCAGCTTAGCTTCCTCCGGATTAGACAAAAATCCAACCTCCACCAAGGCCGCCGGCATCTTCGCCGTCTTCAGCAAGTAAACCTCATGGGGCGTTAGCTTGGCTTGCCTGGTCGTATTAGCCAGCCCTTGGATCAACGAATCTTGGATGAGCTTGGCAAGCTGCTCATTGTCCGGGTGATTGGGGTAATAGAATGTCTGCGCCCCCCGCCACCTGGGGGAATCGATGCTGTTCAGATGAATGGTCAAGAGCAGGTCCGGGTTCTTCGACTGCACATATTCCGCTCGTCTCGTCAAATCCTGTCGCTTGCGGTTCCTGCGGTTCTCCGGATCCGCAAGGTCCTTATCCGTCTCCCGCGTCATATAGACGATCGCACCTGCCTGCTGCAGATAGTCTCGGAGGTATAAGCTGATCGTGAGCGTAACATCCTTCTCCACCAGCCCGTCCTTACTCACAGCGCCGCCGTCTTCGCCGCCGTGTCCAGGATCAAGCACGATGACTTTACCGGAGAGGGGAAGCGCCCATTCACTCCACGTGCGTTCCGAGCGAATCTCAGCTGCGATGAGGCTTGCCAGCACCCCCAGTGCACAGCAGGCGAGCAGCATCCTCCAGCCCTTCGGGTATCTGATCCAGATGACGATCTTGCCGCGTTTTCTTCTAAACATATAAAATATCCACCCCGACTCCATAGATTCTTTCTCATCTATATGGGTCAGAGTGGACAAATATACCCTTTCGTATACATCACTTTATCAGTTTAATTCATAGGGGCAGAGACGCGCTCGCTCATCCCTTCGATCAGGACCTGCGCGACCTCCGGTCTCGTGAACTCCGGCGGCGGGCTCTTGCCTTCTCTTAACATCTGACGTACCTTGGTGCCCGACAGATGCATACGGTCGGATGGATCATGGGGACAAGTCTTGCTCGAAGCCATGTTGCCGCACTTCGTGCAGTAGAAACTGTGCTCGAAGAACAGCGGGGTGATACCTAATTCCTCCGCCGTAAAGTTGAAGAAGATCTCCTGCGCCTCGTAGGTTCCGTAATAATCTCCCACTCCCGCATGATCACGCCCAACGATAAAATGCGTGCAGCCGTAATTCTTACGGACGATCGCATGGAAAATCGCTTCCCTCGGTCCCGCATACCGCATCGCTGCCGGGAAGACACCGAGGAACACCCGATCCTGCGGATAGTAATGCTCGAGAAGGACGAGATAGCTCTTCATCCTTACTTCCGCTGAGATATCATCGGATTTGGTCTCCCCAACAAGCGGGTTCAAGAACAAACCGTCCACGATCTCCATCGCGCTCTTCTGGATATACTCATGGGCGCGATGCACAGGATTGCGCGTCTGGAAACCGACGATGCGCCTCCAGCCCTTCTCAGCGAAGATGCGGCGGGTCTCAGCCGGATCGAAGTAATATTCTCCAAACTTTTCGCGCTGCGGCCGATTAAGAACCGTAATCGGGCCTCCTGCATAGACAGAGGAGCGTTCGAACAACTTCGCAACGCCCGGATGCGCTGGATCATCCGTCTTGTATACTTGGACAGCCTCATGGTGTTGATCCGCTTCGTAGATGCTCTCCACTTGCATGATCGCATAGATGATCCCGTCTTTCTCTCCGACTAACGCCACCCGTTCCCCGAGCTCAATCGCTTCTGCCGTTTCTTCATCAAAGGACAACGTAATCGGAATGCTCCATACTGTGCCGTCTGCAAGACGCATGCGATCGACGACGGATGAATAATCCTCCTGATTCATAAAACCAACGAGCGGCGAGAAGGCGCCGACTGCGATGCAGTCGATATCCGATATCGTCCAATTGTTAATCGGAATCTTCCGCAGGCGGGCTGCCTCTTGCAGATATTGCTCTCGCTCTTCACCGGTGACGAGACGATGGACGAGCGATCCTCCATGAGGTTGAATAGCCATCCCTATAGTTCCTCCTCCATTCCCATTGTCTTAGATTATTTATGAAGACCGCATTCGATCTTATCGAAGCCTGACCATCTTCCTGCGCGCGGATCTTCGCCTGGTTTGACAGGACGTGTGCAGTGCTCGCAGCCGATGCTCGGATAGTTCTGATCATGCAGCGGGTTATAGATCAACTGATGCTCACGGATATAATGCCACACATCATCCGATGTCCAATCAGCCAGCGGATTGAATTTCACAAGTCCAAACTTCGTATCATACTCGACTTTCTTCGCATTCGCCCGCGTAGGTGCCTGATCCCGCCGAATCCCAGTGATCCACGCATCATATTGGGATAGGATTCTTGTCAGCGGCTCCACCTTGCGGATATTGCAGCAGGCATTTGGATCCTTCTTCCACAGTTCGGGCGCTACTTGCTCCGCTTGTTCTTCCGGTGTCAACTTAGGCTTCACCTGGATGAAATCAATGCCGTACCGCGCAGCGATCCGATCCCGTGTCTCATAGGTTTCACGGAAATGAAAGTCAGTGTCCAGATAGAAGATGTCCGTCTTCGGGCTGATCTTCTGCAGCATATCGACGATCACAACATCCTCTGCTCCGAAACTGCAGGCAAACGTGATGTTGGGAAAACTCTCAACCGCATAAGCCAACAGAGCTTCCGGCCGTTCATACTCAAACTTCTCCGCCGCTTCGGCAATCCATCGTTCCTTCTCGAGTAAATTCATAACCAGACCTCCATAATCCCCCAATATTCCGAGTAAATATATGCGATTAATATAAATTAATTGTTACTGCTATTATATAAGTTTTCATTGGTTTGTCAATTCATTTTATTTATAAATGTCGACCGCCGTCCGCAATCATACAATCATCCTATTCGCCTAAGCCCAGAACAGTGAATGGACATCACAGATCCGCTCATCGTCCTGTATCATCAACGCGGGATTTTATACGATTATTAGGACAAACATCATCAGATCGCTGACCGGACCTAAGCTTACATCCTAAATTTAGGACAAAACCGGCAGGAAGGGGCACTGAACCCCCAGTGACACAAGATTTTCACACAAAAAAAGTTGGACGGAAACCTCGTAAGGTTTCTGTCCAACTTTATGCCGTCGTTGCATGCTGACATCAACATCAACTGACTCACTGTATTCTGCAGGCCATCGCCGACATCTGCCGACCCGTCGATGCAGTCAGCTGGTCTTGGTGGGAGCAGGATGGTTCTCGATCATCTCTTCCGTTTCACGCAAGATCTCTTCATAGGTGGTCCCAAGGGTCAACGCTAATTCCTTAAACAGGATCTGTTGAATATCCGCTAACATTCTCCGATCCACTTCATACAGCTGTTTGTTGTTGGCTTGCAGTTCCTTGTCCCTGCGCATCAACGTGTTAATCACCTTTGCGATCAGCATCCGGTCTGCGGAGTTAATCCATTCTTTGTATTTCGCATTGCGCTTCCGATAATCATCGATCCATTCAACGCCCGGTTCCTTAAAGGATAGCAGGACCTTCTCTGCTTCGTACCGCTCGAGCGTCTTCAGTATCTTCACCTTATCACTATCCACCGGGCAGCTGATGGTCAGATTATCATCCCCCAGCGGATGCATGACATAATAGGTTCTTGTCTCCCCCGCCAGCGTCCTTTCGCATATGTCGTCTATGCGGCAGAGCCCATGCGCCGAATAGACAATCACATCTCCGATTTCAAACATCCCATATCTCCCGTCCCGTAGATATCGTCAACCAAGTTTACAATCCTATTATACGCCTCATTCACAATTTTGTCAACTTGATTGACATTTTCAAGGGCGTTCTGTATAGTAGGCTGTGTTAACCAATCGATAATCGAGGAAAGCAGGGATATTCTTTGCAGTCCACCACGATGCATCAGCTTGACTTGATCGACCTGATCAGCGAGCGACATCTCCAACTGCGGGGGATGATCGAGAAACAGTGGAATCAAATGAACGATCTGCGCATCTCCAATTCAGAATGGTATATCATGGCCAAAATCCATGAGCGAGGCAAAACAACGATCTCCCGTGTAACCAAGCACGTGGGCATCACCCGCCAAGCGACCCATAAGTGCATCAAAAATCTCGAAACCAAAGGGATCGTTGTCATCAGCAATATGGAAAACAACCGCAAGGATAAGTGCTTGCAGCTGACGCCGCGCGGAGAGCAATGTTACCATATGTACGTATCAATCAAAGAGAATCTGGCTCGTAAGATCGCTGATGCGATCGGCGCCGAATCCTTTGCGAAGCTGAGACAGTTGCTCGAAGCCGACTGGGCATTAGAAGATCAAGAACAATAAAAACACCCCCAACCGTACG
>NZ_BMAQ01000048.1 GCF_015472005.1 Insulibacter thermoxylanivorax
CGGGAGAGCCTGGAGAGCCGGGTGAACCAGGAGAGCCTGGAGAGCCGGGTGAACCAGGAGAGCCTGGAGAACCGGGTGAACCTGAACCGCCGGTGACAGAGTATCCTGTATGGGATCCGAATGTCGTATACACCAACGAGATCGTGATCCACAACGGGAAACTGTGGCAAGCCCTGTGGTGGACGCAAGGGCAAGAGCCCGGCACCACTGGACCGTGGGGCCCGTGGATCCTGATCGGCGATGCTCCCGGTTATGATCCGGATCCTGTTCCCGTTGATGATTATCCGGCATGGGACCCGACTGTAATCTATATTAATGAGATCGTATCCCACAACGGACGACTGTATCAATCCCTGTGGTGGAATCAAGGCGTAGAGCCTGGATTGGATCAGAACGGTCCGTGGCGTTTAATTCACTAAAACCAGCGGCAAACCACTTCATCATGAAGTGGTTTGCTTTTTTATACAGTGGGGCTTGGTTAGCACAGCATCCTCATTGCCCAACAAAAATGCACACATCTTAAGAATGTATGCATAACAAATACGATTAGAATAAGCTTCTGCAATTCTCCGGCACATAGAAGGGGTTATCGGGATTGATTCGTTCATAGAACATGATCCCATCCAGATGATCGATTTCATGCTGGAAGACGATGGAGGCATAACCTTTAAGTTTTAATTCCACGGGTTCCCCGTTTATGTCGAAACCCTTAACTCTGATCCGCTCGTATCTTGGGACGAATCCCACGATTTCGCGATCTACAGACAGGCAGCCTTCGCTGGGCGGCAGATAGACCATGGAGACCGAATGACTGATGATTCGCGGATTGATCAGAGTGTGTTCATGCTGCTCGCCCTTCTCATCTTGAAAATAAGCAACGAACATCCGCTTGTTCAGTCCGATCTGGTTTGCTGATAATCCCACACCTTCGCGCAGGTTGTATTTTTTGGCCAGTTCGGGGTTTTGGCTGTTTTTTAGGAAATTCATCATGCAGATTAACGTTTCTCGATCTTCTTCTGACAGGGGCAGGCTCACTTCCTGTGTTGGTTGATGAAGAATGGGGTCCCCTTCCCGTACGATATCTTTCATTGTAATGAAATATTTGGAGTGAAATTTATGATTCATCGATCGTCATACTCCTTGAGTGATATAAGCATTGTTATTATAGCAGATCTTGCCCCTGCTGGAGATTGCAATATGACGGTCCGGCGATTCGGATGAAAAGAAGAACTTTACATTTCTGAAATGTTCAAGGTAGAATGTAGGTTGAGCGGGGAACCGCGAAGATTAGAAGATTATATACTAAATCTAGTATAAAAGATGATGATCGGATTCCTCCGGAAGGTACGATGTTGGTTTTTGTCCTAAATTTAGCATAAAAGGCTCCTGGATCAGCATTCCATGCAAACTGTTGTATCCTAAAAATCGTATAAAATTGCAGGACTGCATGTGTTTTCAAGGATACAATCAACAGAAAATCCTCCGACTCCGTGTTGGAGCAGGAGGACTTCCTCGATTCCGTCCCATATCCTCTATAGATCCTAAAATGCTAATGAATCAACAACACCTACTGCGTGCAGTGACCCCAGCGAACCGTGACAACAGACTGCCGCCTTATCGCTTATAGCCAACTACAGCCGTCTGCGGTTACTGAGCCCATGTGATCGCTGCCCATCGCAACAACCTCAGCAGACAATGGCTCAGCCCTTGAGCAGCTCGAGCACTTTCTGGGCGGCTGCTTCGCTGGATTGGGGGTTCTGGCCTGTGACCAGCGTGCCGTCGACTTCTACGTGGTTCTCCCACAGGGGAGCGTGGATGAATTCCGCACCTAATTCTCTTAAACGGCTTTCCAGCAGGAAAGGCATGAGCGTGTCGAATTTGGCTGCCCGTTCTTCATCGTCCGTGAAGGAGGTCAGCCGCTTGCCTTTCACGTAAGGCTCGCCGTTCTTCAGCGTGATATTAACAAGTGCTGCCGGACCGTGGCAGACTGCGGCGACGACCCGTCCGGACTCGGCGAATTCGGCAATCAGCCGCTGCAAGTGTTCATCGTCCGGCAGATCGAACATCGTGCCGTGCCCGCCGGGCAGGAATAGTGCGGCATATTCATCTATGCCGTCCAGTTCCCGCACCAACAACGTTTCATTCAGCCGTTCGACGGCTTCCTTCCATTCCTCCTTATTCGCGCTCAAACTCCGCGGATCGATCGGCGCCTTTCCGCCTTGTACGCTGGCTACATCGATCGTGTAACCCGCTTGCACGAATAAGTTATATGGTTCTGCGAATTCCGAAAGCCAGATTCCCGTCGGATGATCCTCATCGATCGACGAGTGGCTGGTGACGACCATAAGTATCTTGTTGGATTGTGACATCGAATGTTCCCTCCACATCGTTATTCACTCCGGAGTGCTGATTCCAGTTTAAGGAATAATGTGGTATGATTCAAACAGAAAAAACGATGGGAAGGTATAAAAAAAATTATGGCAGATTTCGAATGGTTCCGTTCCTTTATCGCGATCTATCGACAGGGTTCCATCTCTTCGGCCGCTGTCCTGCGGCATATGACCCAGCCCGCACTTAGTCAACATCTGGCCTCCCTGGAGGCAGAGATCGGAGAACCCCTGTTCCATCGTGCGCCGCGGCAGTTGATTCCTACAGAACGAGCCCATAGTCTCTACGCACAGATCGCCCCGGCCATCGACCGCTTGGAACATGTCAGCACCGGTTTCCACACCCGCATGTCCTCATCCGTCCTGCGCATCGGCGGTCCTGCTGAATATATCTATGAGCGTCTGCTGGAGAAGATAACGGCTCTTCCCTACCGAATCTCGATTCGCTTGGGAGATCCGCAAAGCTTGCTTCAAGATCTGAAGAACCACGAACTCGATCTCGTTATCGCAACCCAGCACATCGCAAGTCAGGGCCTTGTCTACAAAGAATTGCTGGAAGAGCGATTCATCTTGACTGCTTCTGCGGAAGAGGAGATGCTGCCAGCTGCGGAGCCGACTGCGAAACGACGAGTTGCTGATCCAGCAACTGATCCAGCAACTGATCCAGCCACATCTCCATTTTCTTCTCAAGCAGGTCCAGAGCAAGACCCTGCATTAATCAAGCGATCCTTGGAACAGAGAAACTGGATCGCCTACAGCTATGAACTGCCCATCATCCGCCGTTTCTGGCAGGAAGCCTTTGGCGAGCGGGCGATGATCCAACCTAAGTGGATCGTGCCCGATCTGCGGGCGATTAAGAAGCTGGTGCTGCGCGGCGTGGGGATCAGCGTGCTGCCGGATTATCTGATCCGGGAGGAACTAACGCGGGGAGAATTACAGGAGTTATGGAGACCGAGCAGATATGCTGCTAATCGGTTGTGGATCGTGTACCGCTCATCCGAGCAGGAAAATCCCATGTTGATCAAAGCGGTATGTGCGATCAGAGATTTTGAATATGCAGAACTGGATGATTAAGCATGCAGCTCGATGAAGTCATCGATCTGGCGAGCGGTCATCTCCGGATGCTCAGCAGATCAGATGGGATGCTCGGATCTCACATCAGTACGCTGAGACAAGGTTCATATTGGGTTGAGTACGGCGGGGCAGCCTGATAAACGAAGGGTGGCGTGAGACACATTCGCTTGCTAGACTGACGCTGGGATTCTGTCCGCTGCCTCGTTCTCAACGTATGCCTGCAACGATCTTCTGACGGCGATTCGGCGAATCATCTCTTGTCTCTCCCGATGGCTCCGTCCGAAGAACTCTGCTTCCTGATACACATCGATGAGTGCCTGCTTGGCGGTTTCCACAGCCAGCCGCTCATCTCTCAGCATATGGTAACAAATTTGATAGCAGTAGGTTTCGTAGTTTCTAAGGATGTTAAGCCTGGTGTTCATCATCGCGATCTCCTTTGTTCAAGACCTCTCATGTAACTTTCAGTATAGAAAACAAATATAAACTTTTTATAAATTCGTTGTTACGAAGTGATTAAGAATTTAGAAAACCAAACAGGTGATTCTGAGAAAAAGCCCATAGAAACAGCATAATCGCGAACTCGAATGCCGGCCTCGGCATCGTGCACAGCATGGCGCATCAGCTGGGATCGGAATATGACCTGCCGCACGGTGCAACCAACGCGATCCTGCTGCCTTACGTAATGGAATTCAACATGGAAGCCTGCCCTGAGAAGTTCGCGAATATAGCCAAAGCGATGGGCGTAGATACTTCCGCGGCTAAGTCCATTGAAGAAGCAGCGAAGATGGCTGTGGATGCGGTGCGCAAACTGTCTAAGCAAGTCGGAATCCCATCCTTGAAGGAGACTGCCTTTAACCCTGCCGATGTTGAGAAGTTGGCGGAACAAGCGATGAGGGACGTATGTACGGGAGGCAACCCGAGAGAAGTAACCAAGGAAGATATCATGAACTTGTATATGAAAGCTTACGAGGGCTGAAACAGATAAGATGATGAATAAAGAAGCTTTCGCCGAGAGCTTAGATCATGTCGTGCTGATCGGCTTGGCGGAAGCTTTTCGTATTGTGTGGCGGCTCCTTAATCATTATTGTATGGAATGATGGGGCTAAAGGATCGAGGAAATGGAATAAAATACATGCGAAAATCGAATTGACATTCCGCCTCACAGCGAGTAAAATAAATCTTGTTGATTCGCTGAGCGGACAACTTACACAGCAATACGGGCTCTTAGCTCAGTTGGTAGAGCAGGTGACTCTTAATCATCAGGTCCAGGGTTCGAGCCCCTGAGAGCCCACCATACATATGACAAACAAAGGGCTGTCCAATAAGTCAGTGAAGACTGACCGATGGACAGCCCATTTTTGTGTGCATATGAACATGCAGACGAGCAGATCCGGTGCGTGAGACGGCAGGTGTGTGGTACGGCAAGCGCGTGAAACGACAGAAATGAGCGTTATAGCGTTCGAATGATGCTATTCGGTGTGTGAGACAAAAATTATTGTCGATTCAGGTTGCGTGGAGGCGGAATTAGCTTGCGAGACGATAATACTTGATGTCTCAGCTGCGTCGAGGCGGGAACAACGTGCGAGACGACAATACTTGATGTCTCAGCTGCGTGGAGGCGGGAACAACGTGCGAGACGACAATACTTGATGTCTCAAGTTACGTCGAGACAGGAACAGCGTGCGAGTCGACAGATCCTGTTGTCTCAGAGTGCGTGTACGTATAAGTGTACGTATAAGCGGAACTTCGTACGCGAGGGGTACGCGCTAGGCTGCCCATCAGGCAATCATGGCTGACTTATTGGACAGCCCTTTTTGATTATGATCTGAGCTGCAGCAAGCAGTATGTGAGGATCACCATCACGAGGAGAGCGATGGTATCGCGGGCGTGCCAAGTGAATCTGCGGAAGCGGGAGCGCTTCACGCCGGGGCGGTAACCCCTGGCTTCCATCGCATCGGCCATCTCTTCTGCTCGCTTCAGCGTAATCGAGAAGAGCGGCAGGAAGATCGGAACCAGCGCCTTCATCTGCTGCAGAAGCGAACCCTCGCCGATGCGGGCTCCGCGCGAACGCTGGGCATCGATGACTCGCTGCGCTTCATCCAGCAGTGTTGGGATGAGACGCAGTGAGATGGCCAGCATGAAAGCGAACTCCGCCGCGGGAATTCGCAGGCGCTGGAGAGGTTTCAACAGGTCGTGGATGGCATCTGCAAGGTCTATCGGTTTGGTCGTCAAGGTGATGACCGTGGAGATGAAGACGAGCATGACGAAACGGCTGAAGGCCAGAAGCCCCCGTCTCATCCCATGCTGCGAGATCGTGAAGATACCCCATTCCCAATAGATCTTCCCCCCGGCTGTGAAGAACAGCTGCATGCCCACAGTGAACAGAATGATCCAGATCAGCGGGCGAACTCCGCGTACATAGATGCTGAATCCGATCCCTGTCATGAACATGGCGAGAAATGTAAAGAACCACAACAGCAGCATGGTTGGCCAATTATTCATCAGAAACAAGATCCCGATAAAGCCAATCCCCGCTCCCAGTTTCGCTCGCGGATCCAAACGATGAATCCATGAATCACCGGCCATATATCGGCCCAGCAGCAGCTGATTCATGCGAAGCCCGCCTCGTACAAGGTATCAGCCAGTTCTTCAGCGGTTAGACAGACCCGCGGCAGCTTGGTGCGCAGTGCTGCTTCGATTCTCAGCTGCAGGCGGCGAGCGCGGGGAAGCTCAACTTGCAGGGAAGTGAGCCGCTCGGGATCGCTGAGAAGCTCACGGGCGCTGCCTTGCATGACGATCCGTCCTTCAGCCATGATGATCAGTTCCTCAGCATAGCGGACGGCATCATCGATGTCTTGCGTGGCCAGAATCGTCGTGGCTTCGTATGTTTGATGCCAGTCATGGATGAGATCGAGGATGTGCATCTTCCCTTCTGGATCCAAGCCGGCACCGGGTTCATCGAGGAGCAGGACCTCAGGCTTCATGGCCAGGATGCCGGCAAGGGCCGTCCTTCGCTTCTGGCCGCCGGATAGAGAGTAGGGCGAAGCATGGAGCAATGCCGGATCGAGACCGACACGGATGATCAGTTCCCTCGCTAAGGATTTAGCTTCTGCAAGGGAAACTCCCATATTCAAGGGACCGAAACAGATATCCTGTTCCACCGTTTCAGCGAACAGCTGGGTTTCTGGATACTGGAAGACGAGGCCGATTTTATGGCGGATTCGCTGCCAATCTTGCTTGCTCGTTACGCCGCCGCGGATGACCTGATCTCCGATCTGCACTGTTCCGCTTCGCGGCAGCAACAGACCGCTCAGCACTTTCAATAGAGTTGATTTTCCAGAACCAGCATGGCCGACGACGGCTGTATAGGAACCCGAACGAACAGCGGCACTCACGGCATGGAGGACATTCGGGGTGCGCAAGGGTCCGGAACGGTAATCGACGGAGACATCTGTCAGCGTGATCTGCATAACCATTCCACCAATTCGTCTTCCGTCATATAGAAGTCTGGTACCGGAACTTCATTTGCTGAGCGCTGCTTCTTATTCCTTCTCAGCTTGTTTATTTCGGATGACCGAAGTCGCCGCCGAATCGCCTCGGCAAAGGGCGGAGCAGCTTCGGGACGAGCCGTGAAGAACCGCTCCGGCGCGGCATCTTCGATGATTCTGCCATCGGCCATCATCAGGATCCGATCGGCTTGCGCCGCCTCATCCATATCATGGGTGATCGAGATGACAGCGATCCCTTCTTCGACAGCTAATCCCCTCAACAGAGCGGATAATTCACGCCGGCTGCGGGGATCGAGCATCACGAAGGCTTCGTCCAGGATGACCACCGCCGGCATCATCGCCAGAACCGCGGCGATCGCTGCCCGCTGTTTCAGCCCGCTGGACAGGCGTGAGGGATCATGATGCCGGTAATCCCTTAACCCCGCTCGATCCAGCGCTATTTCCACCCGGCGTTTCATATCTTCCCAAGCTATATTCATGTTCTCCAGTCCGAAGGCAATATCATCCTGAACCGTAGCGCCGATGAACTGGTGTTCTGGATTTTGGAAGACGATGCCGCTTCGCTTGGCTGCTGAAGATTGAACCGGTTGGCCGTCGATTCGGATCTCGCCTTTGGCCGGCGTCAGCAGACCGGCGAGCAGCTTCGCCAGCGTCGTCTTGCCGGAGCCGCTCATGCCGACGATCGCTAGCCATTCGCCGGCGTCGGCGGTGAAGGATACCGCCTTAATGACCGCTTGCGAGCTGTGCAGCGGTTCTTCGTAATGGAAACTGACCTCTCGTACTTCCAAGCGCGGCGCCATGTTCTCCCCCCCTTAGCCTGCACGCATCCTTCCGCGCACCTGCTGCATATTTGTTCCGAGCCCAACCATAATAAGTAGTATGAATCGCCCGCTGTCCAATCATGCAGGATGCCAATACGCAGGTTGGCATGTACGAACCGCGCAGCGTGTATTCTAACTTGGATCGGAGTGAAGAACATGACTGAGACGAGGATCGTCATCATCGGCGCCGGGTACGCAGGCGTTCACGCAGCGAAGAAACTCGCCAGGCATTATAGGAAAGATTCGACCGTTTCCATCACATTAATCGACCGGCACTCCTATCACACCATGATGACGGAACTGCATGAAGTAGCAGGCCATCGGGTGGAACCGGATGCTGTGCAATTCGACCTGCGCCGCCTGTTCAACCGCACCAAGGTGAATCTCGTCACCGATGTGGTGCAGCATGTGGATCGAGAGGGAAAGCGGGTTATCACATCGAGCGGTGAATTCCCGTATGATTACCTCATCCTGGGCATGGGCGGGGAGCCTAATGATTTCGGCACGCCGGGCGTGAAGGAATATGCTTTCACGTTATGGTCCTGGGAAGATGCCGTACGGCTTCGCGAGCATATCGAGCAGACGGTTCGCGCCGCTTCCATGGAACTCGACGAGGATAAACGGCGGGCCATGTTGACCTTCATCGTCTGCGGCTCCGGTTTTACCGGCATCGAGATGGCCGGCGAGCTGCTTGAGTGGAGGGAGCGGCTGGCCCTGGATCATAAGCTGCGGCCTGAGGACATCACGCTGTATGTGGTCGAAGCCGCGCCGACGATCTTGAACATGCTTGATCGCAAGGACGCCGACAAAGCGGAAGCTTACATGGTCAAGCACGGCATTAAGATCCTTAAGAACTCGCCGATCGTTGAAGTGAAGGAAAGTTCGATCGTCCTCAAATCCGGTGAAGAGATCCTTGCGTATACTTTGATCTGGACGGCGGGCGTGAAAGCCAATTCCGACGTTGAGCCCTTCGGCTTCACCTCAGGACGTGCAGGGCGGCTCATCGTCAACGAATATATGGAATCCGTCGATGCCGAGGATGTCTATGTGGTCGGTGATCTGGCTTATTATGAAGAGGAGCCGAACAAGCCCGTGCCGCAGATCGTCGAAGCCGCGGAGCAAACAGCGGCTACGGCTGCTAAGAATATCATCGCTGCGATCAGCGGCGGGAAGAAAACCGCCTATAAAGGCAACTATCACGGCTTCATGGTCTCGATCGGGGCCCGCTATGGGGTTGCGAATCTGAACGGGATTCGGCTTAGCGGCTTCTTTGCGATCTTCATGAAGCATCTGGTGAACTTATATTATCTCTTTACGATTCGCAGCGGCTATTACATGTGGCAGTATATCCGCCACGAGTTCTTCGAGACGCGGGACCGCCGCAGCATCTTCCGCAATCTGCTGAATCGATACGGCAACGTGCTGTGGACGGTGCCTCTGCGCATCTATGTCGGCGCCTTCTGGATCTCGGAAGCGGGAGCGAAGCTCTGGGGCAGGTCCACATGGGAGGCCGGCACGGAGAACTTAGCCAGCGTCCCGCTGCTCTTCCAAGGGCTGGGCCCGGATTCCTGGCTCGTCGGCTCCACTGTCCGCATGCCTTTCGAATGGCTGCATACGGCGACCAGCGGAGCGACGCCCGTCGGCGGCGACGCCGGAACCGAGGTGACGCCGATCTTAAGCAAGATGCCCGGCATCTTCGAAGGCTTGATGCGAATCATGCTTCCTAACCCGGGAATGGCGGTGTTCATGCAGAAAGTCGTCGTATTCGCGGAACTGGCGATCGGTCTGGCTCTAATCTTCGGCTTGTTCACCTGGCTGGCCAGTCTGGCGAGCGCCGGGTTCCTCTTGATGTTCACCTTGTCCGCGATGCTCGGATGGAATCTGTTCTGGGCACTTCCTGCTTCGATCGCTTTAATGAATGGATCGGGACGCACCTTTGGGCTTGACTACTGGGTGATCCCTTGTCTGCAGCGCCGGCTGAGCCGCTGGTGGTACGGGGACGTGCGATCGATCTACTCGGATCATAAGCCGTAAACATCTAAAGGATGAACGAGATGAAACAGATCTTCCGCATGATGAAACCCTGGGATGTGGTCTTGCTGCTGCTGTTCATCCTTCTTTCCTTTGTGCCGCTGGCTGTCTTTGCTTATCAGCAGTCCCTGACGGCGGGGACAGTGTACACAGCTGTGATCTCGGTGGATCAAGAGGTTGTAAAGCGTGTTGTCCTAACAGGGCACGAGGGGAAGGAAGCGTTTGTTATCCAGAACTCGGATTTTGCATCCAATACCATTGAAGTTGACGGGCAGGCCATCCGTATCAAAGCCGCGACATGCAAGGATCAGGTTTGCGTGCGCATGGGGTGGATCTCCCGTCCCGGCCAGACCGTCGTATGTTTGCCTCATCGCGTGCTCATCGAGATTCAAGCAGAAGGAGAGCAGGAGGATGAGATTATCCTCAGTTATTAACCCGAATGAGTCACCGTCAGGAGAAGACAGCCGATGCGGGATAACCAACGAATCGTCTACATCGCCTTATTAGCTTCGCAAGGGGTGGTCATTTCATTGATCGAACGGGCGATCCCCTTTCCCTTTGCCTTCGCCCCCGGCGCCAAGCTGGGGCTTGCCAATATCATTACGTTGATGGCCTTATATACGCTTCCTGCCAAGGATGTCAGCAAGGTGATTGCCATACGCATCACCCTTGCGATGCTGCTGGGCGGGACGATTTCTTCTTTCCTTTACAGTGCGTCGGGCGCGCTGCTGAGTTTCCTGGGGATGTGGACCGTGAAACAGCTGGGGCCTGCACGCATCAGCTTAATCGGCGTCAGCATGACGGGGGCGATGCTGCACAATATCGGACAGCTGCTTACGGCAAGCTGGATCGCGGGGACGTGGACGGTGATGTTGTACTTGCCTTTTTTGTCTCTGATGGGGATGTTGAGCGGATTTGCTGTAGGTGTCTTCGCCAACTACTTGCTGACCCATGTCGATCGGTTACGGGTGTATCAACGATATCAGGAGCGGCAGGGCTGGGCAAGATGAAAACAGCCCTCATTCCGAGGGCTGCAAGACTTCTACGGCACCGGATACGTTGCCGTCGATTTGGGAAGATTCTTTATACTCTTCATTGGCGAAGTAGATGTTTCCGTCAACGGTGGCCGTCTCATGCAGGAGGAACCCATTCGCCTGCACGTACACATCGCCCTTCAGCGTTCCGCCCTGGAAGTTGAGGTTCTCGCTGCGTACGATCAAGCGCGGTACGGTGATCGTATAGGAATCGGTGATCGTGCGGTTTTCATCCTGAGCATAAGCGGCGATCTTTCGATAGATCTTGTTTTCTTCCTTGCCCTTGTCATGGAACTGTCCAGCGACGATCACTTCCTCATCCAAAGTGATATCGTTCAATGTTACGATGATCCACGTTCCGTTCTCGCTGACAGCGTTGATGAAGGCATCCGGCTCGCTGACGATCGAAGCCGTCGTCACCACATCCACATCGTTATCCTGCTGGTCCTGTCCATTCTGCCCGTTCTGAGGCTTGTTCTGTCCTTGATTTTGCCCCTGGTTCTGTCCTGCATTCTTGTTCTGTCCCGTGTTTTGATCACTGCCGCCGCAAGCCGTCAGATTCAGTGCGGCCATCAGGGCAATGAGGAACAGGGCGATGCGCATTTTCAAAACGTATGACCTCCTTTTTTTATATACGGTAATAATCTTGCCTTGACTTATTATGAGCGGTACAGGGGGCCGTCATGCGCTGCTGGGAATTGGTGTTTCCTGTGTGTGAACAGGGGTTTTGGGCGGTGGAGGAATCGGAAGCGCTTTCTTAAGTTGGCAGGACAAGCCTTAGGAGGGTTTCGTGACTTATATTATGAATTCACAGACCGCAAACGATATAATAGAAGTTAGTGTTACAAAAAATAATAGACAAGAAGTGTGATTACTAGATGCGTAATGTGATGTCAGCTGTACGGACAAATGCCATGCGTTTGCTGGATCGTTCCCTCTCCGGCAACACCTTCGATTATAAGCAGATCATCGCGATCATCATGCCGATCCTGGCAGATCAGGCTTTCATCATCCTCATGAGCATGTTCAACACCGCGATGATCAGCTCCTCCGGAGTGGCCGCTGTCAGTGCGGTAAGCATGGTCGATTCCTTGAATATCTTCATCGTCAACGTGTTTATCGCCGTCGCGACAGGAGGTACGGTGATTGTAGCACAGTACAAGGGCAGCGGCAACGACAAGATGATATCCCGAGCAGCTTCTCAGGCCCTCTCACTCGTAACGATCGTGTCCCTTCTCATGTGTGTCCTTGTTATCGTCTTTCACAATCCAACCCTGCATCTGCTCTTCGGCAGGGCGGAAGCCGTCGTGCTGGACAATGCACGAATCTACTTGATCGGCAGCGGAATCACTTATCCGCTCTTCGCGGTATACTCCGCGATCACCGGGGTTCTGCGCGGCATCGCAGAAACCAGAGTCTGTTTATTCCTCTCTGTGATCATGAACTTCGCTTATTTTATTCTGAACCTGCTATTCATCGTTGGTTTGGATATGGGAATCGTGGGGATGGTCATCTCCCTCTTCCTCGCTAGAGTTATAGGCATGCTGACCTCCCTCATCTATCTTCTGCGCTATTGTCAGAAGATTAAGGTTCGTCTCCGTGATGCGTTCGATCTTGATTTCCAAGTGATTAAGAAAATCATGTATATCGGCGTGCCCTTTGCGGCAGAGCAGCTGTTCTTCAACGGCGGTAAACTGCTGACTCAGACTTATATCGTTCAGTTTGGAACGCTGGCGATTACGGCCAATGCGATCGGCGGTTCGCTGTCGAGTTTGTCACAGATCGGCGGCAGCGCTCTGAGCATCGCCCTGGTAACCGTCGTCGGTCAGTGTATGGGGCGGGGAGATGTGCCGGACGCTCGCAGATATGTGCGCTCTTTCCTATGGATGTCCGCTTTGGTGTACATATTCGCCTTAGTTGTCATCCTGCCGCTCTTCCCTTATATCATCAGCTTGTTCTCGCCTCCGGGTGAGATCGTGCCGGTGATCTACGAGTTAACGGTATTGGTGCTGCTCGCCCAGCCGGTGTTTTGGACCTTTAGTTTCATGCTTCCATCGGCTCTTCGCGCCGCAGGGGATTCGCGGTTTACCTCAATAACGGCCATGCTTACGATGTGGCTGATCCGAGTCATCCTCGGTTATGTGGTGGGCGTTACCTTCGGATTTGGTCTAATGGGCGTATGGACTGCCATGGTCATCGAATGGGGAGTACGAGGGCTTATCTTCTATCTGCGATTCCGAGGGGACAAGTGGTACCGACATAAGCTGGTCTAATCAAGTTATCAATTTCATCATGTTCTCCAAGGCCGTGCCATGATCGGATTCATGGGAGGCCTTTTGTCTTTTGTTTGCCAGCAGCCCGGAGAAGACAAAATTCTTCACAGGATTTTATTATTAAAAATGATTCTCATTATCGTTCAATAAATATTTAGAATAATTTTTCTAATAAAAACATTGATATTTAATAGGTGACACTATATTATATTTAATATAAAATAAAAATAATTATAAATTGAGGAGGATTCTCAATGTCCGACCATGAAAACAAGAACAAAAAGATGACCACCGCTTTCGGTGCACCGGTGGTGAATGATGATGATACGATGACCGCCGGCAAGCGGGGTCCGGTCTTGCTCCAGGACGTCTGGCTTCTGGAGAAGTTAGCCCATTTTGACCGCGAGGTGATCCCGGAGCGGCGTATGCACGCCAAGGGTTCCGGTGCATATGGCACCTTCACCGTCACCCATGATATCACCAAGTATACGAAAGCCAAGATCTTCTCCGAGATCGGCAAGAAGACCGATGTCTTCATTCGTTTCTCCACCGTGGCCGGTGAGCGGGGCGCGGCTGATGCAGAACGGGATATCCGCGGGACAGCGATCAAGTTTTATACAGAGGACGGCAACTGGGATCTGGTAGGCAACAACACCCCCGTATTTTTCTTCCGTGATCCGAAGCGCTTCCCGGATCTCAACCACGTCGTGAAGCGGGATCCGAAGACGAATATGCACAATCCGCAGGCAAATTGGGATTTCTGGTCGGGTCTGCCTGAGGCCCTCCACCAAGTGACGATCATCATGAGCGACCGCGGGATTCCGGCAAGCTATCGCCATATGCATATGTTTGGCAGCCACACCTACAGCATGTATAACGCCGATAATGAGCGCGTCTGGGTCAAATTCCACTTCAAATCTCAGCAGGGCATCAAGAACTGGACGGACGAAGAAGCAGCACAAGTCATTGCCGGTGACCGAGATTCCCATCAGAGAGATCTGTATGAAGCGATCGAACGCGGCGATTAT
Source organism: Insulibacter thermoxylanivorax (assembly GCF_015472005.1). Lineage (NCBI taxonomy): Bacteria > Bacillati > Bacillota > Bacilli > Caryophanales > Paenibacillaceae > Insulibacter > Insulibacter thermoxylanivorax. The sequence goes on from NZ_BMAQ01000048.1 coordinate 14,158, forward strand.
CCGAAGTGGAAGCTCTACATCCAGGTGATGACGGAAGAACAGGCGAACAACATGCCGTACAATCCCTTCGATTTGACGAAGGTTTGGTATAAGAAAGATTTCCCGCTTATCGAAGTCGGTGAGCTGGAACTTCATCGCAATCCAGAAAACTATTTCGCTGAGGTGGAGCAAGCCGCCTTCTCTCCAGCGAATATCGTGCCGGGCATCGGCTTCTCGCCGGACCGCATGCTGCAAGGCCGTCTGTTCTCTTACGGGGATGCGCAGCGCTACCGCTTAGGCGTGAATTACTGGCAGATCCCCGTGAACTATCCGAAGAAGGCGGAGAACTTCAATCCGTATCATCGAGACGGTGCGATGCGTGTCCTGCATCCGAATGTCGGCGGTGCGAACCAGGTCACTTACAGCCCGAACAGTTACGGCGAACATCAGGACAGCAAGGAACATCAAGAACCGGAACTGGATCTGTTCGGCAATGCGAGTCATTGGAATTTCCGCGAAGATGATGACAACTACTTCGAGCAGCCGGGCAAACTGTTCCGCCTGATGTCCCATGAAGAGCAGCAGCGGTTGTTTGCAAACACCGCACGGGCGATGCAGGGTACGACGAAGGAAGTGCAGCTGCGCCATATCAACCATTGTTGGCAAGCGGATCCCGCTTACGGCGAAGGGGTTGCCAAAGCGCTCGGCATTCCGATGAGTGAAGTGGAAGCAGCGATTGCGAAGGGTTGAGAATCCATCCTCTTCATGTCCCGACCGCAGTGACAGACTCCTAAAACTCAGTCGTGCTGACCTCAATTCCAGAGTTACGGTCAATGGAGTATGCCAACGGACGGAAGAAGGACCAGGTGGTATGAGAGGCAGGGGGCTGACCGCCCCCTCCTGCTCGTTATGATCAAGAGAACGATATGCGCCTATGTTATGGATGTTTGTCAATCGATTAAACCTAAGTTTCTAGCGAGATTCAAGGCTTTGAGCCGTTCGCGGACGCCCAATTTGGAATAGATATTGCAGATATGATTTTGGACGGTATTGATACTCAGGCACAGCAGGTCAGAGATCTCACTGTTATTGAGACCCTTGAACATCAGATACAAAACTTCTTGTTCACGGGAAGTGATATTCTTGATCTTCTTAGCCGTTTGTTTCTTCATCCGGTTGGAGATTTGATCCGCGAAGAGGCTGGCGCTGCAGGTCGGCGAACACCAAATCTTGTTCTTGCTTACATGGGTGATTGCATCGATGAGCTGTTCTTCGGTACAAGCAGTCAGAATATATCCCTTGATGATGCCCGCTGCGAAGTATTCGGCTATATCAAGATCGCAGGGCGCGTGACTTTGACCGACCAGCAGGATGGGAATATCGATATTCTCTTGCACTAATCGGCGCTGCAGATCATAAGTGCTCATGTCGTACAATTCATGGTCTAATACAAGTAGCCTGGGAGGGCAGTTTAAACAGTATTGAATGATCTGTTCCCCATGTGAGAATTCCGCGGCAACTTCATAACCCGGCTTATTCTCAAGACACTTGTACAAACCTAACTTCCACAGATAATTTTGTGTTACTCCGAGTACGATATGAACTTTCCCACTGCTCATACGAATCGTTCTCCCGATAATAACTTTTACATAGGTTCTATTAGAGCTGACAGCGATCTGTCAATGACTTCATTCTGCTCGATTCCTGAGATTCCGCGGGCGATCTTGCCGCCGATCTTGCTGCGCAAACCGGGGATCAAACGGGTAGAGAACATGCCGAGCATCTTCATCGTGTGAGCGATAGGACTTGGTGTGTAAACAACAGTGGACATGAAGTTGGAGCGCGAGATAATGTCTTCATTGATGGGTTTGCGAATCTGCTCGTAAATCTCATATGCCTTCTCCAAGCTGATCGATCCAGCAAAATAGCGGTACAATAACTCGCTGAGCAGATCCGCATCCTGGATCGCCATGTTCATCCCTTGACCCGAACTAGCGTGGGTCAGATGGGCGGCATCCCCGATCAGCGCGATCCCTTGGCGTGAATACTGCTCCGCATGCATGCGCACCATCTTGTAGATATGTTCCCCCTCTCGTTGGATGGGAACGGATTGGAGTTTGGGCACGCGCTTCGTTAACTCGGCCACTAACTGTTCATCCGTCATCTTACGCCACTTGGAAGCTTCTCCAGAGGGGACGACGATGGTGATGCGCATCTGTTGATCGGGCAGCGGGATCAAGACCACCGCACCGTCGCGATGCAGATGCACCTGGGTGCGCAGATCTCCAGCGTACCAATCCGGCCGCACCATATGAAGGACGACAAGCTCGTGATTGTAAACTTGGCGATCCGCACGAATTCCCAATTGCCCGCGAATCGTCGAGAGTCCGCCGTCTGCTGCGATGATGACAGGCGCTTGGTATACTGTTTCGTTTCCGCCCTGCCGCACGACTACGCCGCAGGCCTGCTGCTGATCGTCGAAGATGACTCGGTCCACGAGCACTCCCCGCTGGATCACTACCTGTTCATGTTTGGCTGCATAATCCAGCAGACCTTGCTCGATATAGCGATGGGGGATGTTCAAGATGTAGTTATACTTGCTGCCGCTGATTGGCTTAAGGTCGATTTTCATCAATTGTTTGAGGACGGGATGGTGCAGTTCGATGCCGTAAGACTTGAGATTGGGGTACTTGACGAGATCGGGCAGTGCTCCCCAGCGTTCCAGGATCTCCAGGGTTCGCGGCTGCAAGCCGTCACCGCGGTTCATGCTTCCAGGGTCTTTGCGGCGGTCGAAGAGCAGCACTTTAAGATTGTATCTGGCCAGAGCGCAGGCCAATGAGGCTCCGGCAACAGCACCGCCAACGATGATAACATTGGCGTCATAGCGGTTGTTGGACATCTTGCATGCCTCCTTCATTAATTCATTAAGTAGTGATCTTCTGAATGATTCGGTTTGCCATGCCGGGCATAAACTTTGTGAGCTGTGTCAACATGAAGCTCTGACGGCCGATGATGACTTCCTTTTTGTTGGCTTGGATCGCCTGGATCATCTTGCGGGCAGTTTCCTCCACATCTAGGGATCCGGACTTGCCGTACCAATGAGGGATGCGGTCGCCGAGATGGGCGCTGATGTTCGTGTTCATATGGCCGGGACTGAGCAAGTTCACGTGGACATTCGTATGCCGCAATTCCCTCTGCAGACCGCGGGCAAAGCAGGTGATGGCGGCTTTCGTAGCTCCGTAGGAGACCATCTGCGGGAAGGCGGCTTCTCCCATCACCGAGGAGATGAAGACGAGCTGCCCTTGATTGCGTTCCAACATGTGCGGCAGGATATGTCTGGCACAGCGGATGATGCCGACGACATTGGTCTGGAACATCGCATCAACCTCATTGATATCCAGTTCATGGACCCGGTCGATGAACTGGATCCCCGAGCTTAAGATGGCGATGTCGATGTGTTTGAAACGATCGATGACGTTCTCCACCAGCTCGGAGACGGATTCCTCTGAGCATACATCACAGGTATATACCCAGCTTTCCTTTCCTGTCTTTAATAATTCTTGCTGCAATTTCTTAAGGGTTGGTGCGGATCGTGAAGCGAGGATGACTTTCGCGTCGAGCGAAGCCGCTTGCTTGGCGATGGCCCGCCCGATTCCGCTGGATGCTCCAAGGACGAGAACAACTTTGCCTTGCACGATGAATCACTCCTTCAATAATATTCCATTAAAGATGATGTCTGAGACGAGAGTCAGCGCTTGCGAGTAGGTAAGATGATGCTCCGCCATGACGGATTCCTTCGTGAAATGTTCGATGGATACCATGAGCAGTTGCACGAGGATTTGCGGGTTATAGTCTTTGATCAAGCCTTCCCGGATCGCCGCTTCGAAGAGAGAACCGTATCTGGCCAGGCGAATGCTGCGCTCCCGCATGATATGCTCCCAGAGAGAGGGATAGATTGCTTCAATTTCATAGACCTGCTCGACGGAGAAGAAACTTAGCTTATCGGCCACAAGCGCCAGCAGCTTCTTGATCTTCTCGATGATGTTCAAGTTGGGATCCTGGGCTACGGGTAATATGGCGGCATCGATGGACTCGAACACATAATCGATGCAGGCAGCGACCAGGGCTTCCTTGTTGTCGAACAGTTTGTAGATCGTCTTCTTGCTGATGCTGAGCTGCGCAGCGATCTCATCCAGCAGAACATGGCTGAAACCAAGCTTCATTCCAAGATCGATGTAGGTTTCGATGACTTTCGTGCGCAGTTCCAATTGGCTGGAAGTAAGCATTCGGTGGTTCATGGTTGCCCTCCTATATGAATAGATACTCCAAGTAAGATCACAAACGGAAACTCAAACAAGAAACCCAGTTCCCATAATCAGTTTCCAATTTAACAAAGCATGGGAACATTGTCAATATATTCTTCGCAAATTTGCTTCAAGGCCGGTGCAAAAGCCGGTTGTTCGAGCGTTCGACGACCGGCGTTTCTTTGTTTATTTTGATTTGATGTTGGATAATGATTGTTTAATTTGCGTTTGTGTTGTTTTTATCACATATGGGATTTGTTTCGCTGTGATACTATAATAGATATAATGACTAAGATCAAAGAAAAAGAGGCGAGCCGATATGAGATACGATATGCTGCATCCAGCGGAACAATTGTTGATGATCATGGATCGCATCTACACCTATGGGATGACGACCACCTCCGGCGGCAACCTGTCGATCAAGGATGCTAACGGGGACATCTGGATCACCCCGGCGGGGATCGACAAAGGGGAACTGACCAGCGCGGACATGGTCTGTGTGAAACCGGACGGCACCATCGTGGGCAAACACCGTCCATCCAGTGAGTTTCCTTTCCATAAGCTGATCTATGAGAAACGGCCGGACCTTGGAGCGATCGTGCATGCTCATCCTCCGGCGCTTGTGTCCTTCAGCATCGTGCGCAAGATTCCGAATACGAGGCTCCTGCCCAATGAACGGAGGATCTGCGGCGAGATCGACTTCGCCGTGTATGCCCTTCCAGGAAGCGAGGAGCTTGGACAGAATATCGCTGAAGTCTTCGCACGCGGCATCAACACCGTCATGCTGGAGAACCACGGGGTAGTCGTGGGTGCGGAGAATCTCTTCGATGCATTCTGTCTCTTCGAGACCCTTGATTACTGCGCATGTCTGGAGATCGAGGCAACGCGCTGCAGCGATCAGCCGATCGTACTCACCGATGAAGATTATGAGATCATCCGCATGAAAGGCGAGGTTCCGATCGACGAATACGAGCCCGCTGAATCGCCGTCTGAGGAAAGGGCGCTGCGCAGGGACATGGTGAAGTTCATCCGCCGCGCCTACAAACAGAGATTGTTTACCAGCACCCAGGGAACCTTCTCCCATCGCTTGGACGGGGATAACTTCTTGATCACGCCGCATGGCATGGACCGGATGCTCATGGAGCCGGAAGATCTCATCGTGATCCGGGATGGCCGCAAGCCGCGGGGGACGACGCCAAGCAAGTCCTGGCTCCTTCATCAGGAGATCTACAAACAGCATCCGCATGTCGATTCGATCATCATCGCACATCCGCCGAATATCATGACCTTCGCGGTGACGGAGGGTGAATTCGATTCGCGGACGATTCCCGAAAGCTATATCTTGCTGCGGGGCACACCGAAACTGCCGTTCAACGCGGTCTATGAGAAACCGGCGGAAACTGCGGCGATCTTCGCCAAGCACACGCCGATAGCCCTGGTGAAGAACAACTGCGTCATCGTCACTGGACAGAGCTTGTTAAACGCCTATGACCGATTGGAAGTGGCCGAATACAGCGCGAAGTCGATCCTGATGGCAAAAACCTTAGGCGACATCGTCCATATCGAGCAGTCGTCTATTCGCGATCTGGAACGAGCCTTCGGTCTGGAGCCGTGTCCTGACAACGCAGAACAATGATGAAGCAGGCGAACATGCGTTTCTGCGCCGGATCGCTCAGTGATCCTCAGCGGTGCCGATCAGACATATACGCTTAGAATATCCTATCAGCAAAGGCATGGTCCGTTGAATGATCATGCTTTTTTTGCATGGGAAAGGGATGGCGGAATTTGCTGATTCGGTGCCGCGGGCCTTGCCCAGCCTTCCAATCTGCAAATGGAACGTCCATCAAGATGCTATAATAATATAGAAGAGAAGATCTGGTCCATTTCAACTAAGAAGGGCAGCAAACGCCGCATGTAAGGCCTGATGAGCACAGCATGGCGACGGAGTTGGGCGTATGAGTTGACCGTAAAGACATAGGAAATGCGAAGTTTGTACCGGTACTGAATCAGCGTAACGAACGATCTCGAATAAGGAGTGTCGTGAAGATGAGCAAGGTAACGGTGTTAAACTTTGATCATGCATTAAGGCCGCAGAATTATTGGCAGCAGCCTGCCGTAGAGTGGATCGATCTGACAGATCTCAACAGGACGAATGGATATTGTGCGATGGAATCCCTGGAGATGATTCGCAGAAGGCTGCAGGGGCGCAAGAACCGCGGGGTGACGCTGATCGGCAGAGGAAGCTACCACTATGTTTCGTATGTCTTGATCTCGGAGATTAAACGGCCGTTCACGCTGCTGCTTTTTGATCATCATCCGGATATGATGGAGGCCCCAGGTCCTGATCACATCTCCTGCGGCTCGTGGGTGCTGCAAGCTATGCAGGATCTGCCGAATCTGCGCAAAGTGATCCTGATCGGCGCCGCGGACCGATGGGCCGAAGAGATTCCGCTCAGCTTTCGGAACAGGGTGAAGGTCTATCCGGAAAGTGTTCTGCAGGAGGGCTTAGACGGCCGTGAACTAGCCGAGGAGATCCGCACGGATCTCGTCTATATCAGCGTCGATAAGGATGTATTGGATCGAAGGGAAGCAGTGACGGACTGGGATCAGGGGAGCATGGCGGTGCAGCAGGTTATCGACCTGTGTGAGACGGCAACGGAAGACCATCAGGTGATAGGCGGTGACCTGTGCGGCGAACAGCCGGTATCCCCGGTGCTGGCCTGCCAACCCGCCAGCCGTCAAGGCATCCTGTTGAATGAGCGGGCGAATATCCGCATCGCGAAGGCGATCTTGCATCGCATGAAGCAACAATCGGCGAGCAAGGTTTCCTAAGCTGCTGACCAGCTCTGAGCATCAGCAGCAAGGCGTGCTGTTGCTTCCCCAGGAGGGTACGCCCCCTGGGCGGGACTCTCTAAGAGGCGAAGGAAGCGGCGGGGGGGGGTCTGAGGAATCTTAGGACGGCTTCTTACGAATCGCCACGGTGCAGCGAGAGACGCAGATGAGCCGATCTTTGTCGTCCGTGATCTTAATATCCCAGACCATCGTCGTTCGGCCGCGATGCAGCGGGACCGCCGTCGCTGTCACTTGACCATCGGCGACGCTGCGGAGATGGTTGGCATTGATCTCCATTCCGACGGCATATTCCTGCTCTTGATCGATGTTCGCGAAGGTACCGAGGCTCGCCGCTGTTTCGGCCAGCACTACGGAGGCTCCGCCATGCAGCAATCCGAAGGGCTGGCGCGTGCGGCCGTCGACAGGCATCGTGCATACGACGCGGTCTGCGCTGAGATGTATGGTTTCGATGCCGAGCGTCTCCATGATCGTGCCCTGTTGATTCATCAAGAGTTCCTCCTTGTATAACTCATTGATTATTAAGCCATGGTATGATTACTATGATACAAAACAAGGGATCGAAGCCATATGACGAGTTCACAGATATATAGAATAGATATATAGAACAGATATATAGAATAGAAGTACTCGCTGCCTGCCAATGCACAAAAAGCTCGAACCGCCCGCCGACAGCAGGTGTTCGAGCCAAGCTTCCTCGGGATCAGGATGAGTTAAGAATGAGTGAAGAAACCGATCACTAGTCCGGCGGTCAGCAGCAAACCGAAGATCGTATTCAGCTGCGCGGTGGACCGCATCGCCGGCATCATCTCATAGGGCAGCGTCTTGCCTTGGAACTGCCGCACGGCCTGTATGGCCTTCGGGATGCTGAAGATGACCAGCAGCACCCACGGCGTCACGATGCCCAGGAAGACTAGGGCGATGGTGATGATGAAGGCTGCAGTGAAGATGGCCGCCAGGAGTTTGATCGCCCGCGGGCGACCGAGCAGGATCGCCAAGGTCTTGCGGCCATGCTCCTTGTCCCCGTCCAGGTCGCGGATGTTGTTGGACAGATTAATCGCTCCGATCAGAAGCCCGACGCTGATTGAAAGCAGGATGAAATCCATCGTCAGCATCCCCGTTTGGATATAGTAGGTGATCATGATGATCACCGGACCCATGAACAAGCCGGAGAACAACTCCCCCAACGGGGTGGACGAGATCGGAATCGGGCCGGCGCTGTACAGATAGCTTACGAGAATCGAGAGCGAACCGACGGCAGCGACCCACCAGGAACTTTCCATACAGATATAAACGCCGATCGCAACCGCGAAGAGATAGAAAAGAATGGCTAGATTGCGTACCGTTCGCGGCGAGACGCCGTCGCGGACGATCGTTCCGCCGATGCCGACGGAATGCTCGTTATCCAAGCCTCGCACGTAGTCGAAATATTCGTTGATCATATTCGTTGCGGCTTGAACCAGCACTGAGGCTGTTAACATCGCTATGAACAGCGGGATATGCAGTTGATTGTGGAACAAGGCCATAGCGGTGCCGATGAAGACGGGCACGAAGGAGGCTGTCAAGGTATGGGGCCGCATGAGGCGCCACCAAACTTGGGCAGAGGCGGTTGTGGACTGTACTTGGATCTGCATGGCTGTAACCTCCCTATCTCTATCCTATCCCTCAAATCTCTAACAATAGACCAACATCGTCCATATATCATCATAGTTATTACTATAGAATGAATTCAAGTTAAGTTTATGGTAATCAGCCCTATGGTGTCAACGGTTGAAAACCATGACGCAAGTTGACGTAATGAAGGACAGAAGTGTATTCTTATAACAGATTTTTGAGCGCATAGTGATGACAAGGGTGAAAACAGTGATATACGGCATGAATGCACATCATTTACAGCAGCTGTTGAACGATGGCAATCAGCTTCTGGAAGAAGGGAGACGACTTGCTGTCCGCAGAGGACAGGCAGTGCTGGTCAGTACCGTTTGCCGGGCGGACGGTGCGGATTTACTGTCTCTTTTTTCATATAAGGAGAAAGGTTTCGCGGAGAACCGTTTTTTTTTGGTCTGAACCCGGTAGGAAGCTTACCTTCGCCGGTCTCGGCTGTGCTTATCTGATCGAGTCCGACAAGGTTTCCGGGCGCTATCAGGAGATCGAGCGGCGCTGGGCGGAGATCGCTGCCCGCAGTATCGGATCGGAAGGAGCACCCGAATATGCGGGACCGCATCTGTTCGGCGGTTTTTCCTTTGATCCTCTGAATCCTTCTTCAAGCGACTGGAGGGAATACCCATCTGCTAGATTCGTCCTCCCCCGGATCATGTTCACGCATAGAGAGGACGGCGTCTGGATCACGCTGAACAAAATCGTATCGGAATATAGCGAAACTCTGGATTGGCAAGAGGAAATCGATTTCCTGGCCGCTTGCGATTCGCAAGATCTGAGCGAAGAAGAGACCGCGCACGCAGATGCGGACATTATATATAAGGAAGAAATATCCCCAACTGACTGGATGCAAGCCGTTGAGGAGGCAGCGGAAGCGATTCGGGCGGGCGAGATGGAGAAGGTGGTGCTTGCGCGTTCGATCCGGCTATACGCGGAGCAGGATTATCCGATCGCGGCGATCCTGCGGCGCTTGCTGCAAGAACAGACGAACAGCTATGTCTTCGCCTTCGGATACGGGAGCAGTTGTTTTGCAGGAGCTACGCCGGAGCGGCTGATGAGAAGCAAGGGCAGGGAATTCCATACCTTGTCCCTGGCCGGATCGATCGCCCGCGGCGCGACGGAGGCGGAAGATCAGAGGCTGGGTGAAGCGCTTTATCATGATCAGAAGAATCTCCATGAGCATCAGCTCACGGTACAGATGATCGTCGATGAGATGAGGGCGCTGTGCGAGCAGGTGGACGTGCCCGACGCCCCGATCCTGCACAAGCTGAAGGATATCCAGCATCTGCTCACGCCGATCACCGGTTGGGCACGGGAAGGGGCTACGCTGCTTCAGGCCGTAGAACGGCTGCACCCTACGCCGGCCTTGGGAGGCATGCCGCAGGATACGGCGATGGCGGCGATCCGCCGGTTCGAGAAGATGGACCGCGGATGGTATGCGGCGCCGGTCGGCTGGCTGAACCGTGAACAGGACGGGGAATTCGCCGTGGCTATTCGCTCGGCGCTGATCCGCGGCCGCGAAGCGGTGCTGTTCGCGGGGTGCGGCATCGTCGGCGATTCGGACCCGCACAGCGAATATGAGGAGACGGCTCTGAAGTTCCGGCCGATGCTGTCGGCTTTGGGGTATCTGAAGCAAGAGATTGAAGCCGAATGTTGCAAATAACTGGAGCAAATGACTTTTGCTAATATGTTGCAAATAACTGGAGCAAATGACTTTTGCTAATATGTTGCAAATAACTGAATCGAATGAATTTTGCCAAACTGTTGCAAATAGATGCATCCAATTAACTTTCGCAAATTAAGGAAGTCAGATTTACACTAATCTGCTTAAAACACGAAAAAACAGAAATTAGAGGAAGTCGAATTTCTTCTATTTCTCTTTTTTCGCTTTAATACCATGTTTTTAGGTCATCTTTTGGGGAATAAGGGAAATCTGACTTGCACTATTTCGCAAGAAATGGACAAATAACGAAATAGAGGAAATCTTACTTCCCTTATTTCATCGCTCATCGCTGCTTTGTAAGGTGTGCGCATCGTGTAACGTGCAGAAGCTTATTGAATACCAGATCGAGCTGCCTGCAAGGTGCATGGAACCAAGAAGAAGGAGAGAAGAGCTTTGACGGAAGGACCAACCCTCTACTTAAGTGCTTTCATCGATGAATTGGTTCGCTCGGGTGTCGAACACATCGTCATCAGCCCCGGTTCGCGGTCGACGCCGCTGGCGGTGCTTGCCGCTGAACATCCGCAGCTTAGGGTGTGGATGATCGTCGATGAGCGCTCTGCCGGCTTCTTCGCCCTGGGATTGGCGAAGGCAAGGCGCGTTCCCGTTGCCCTGCTCTGTACGTCGGGGACGGCGGCGGCTAATTATATGCCGGCGATCGCCGAGGCGAAGCTTGCCCGCGTGCCGCTCATCGTGCTCACCGCCGACCGGCCCCATGAACTGCGGGATGTGGGAGCACCGCAGACGATCGATCAGATCGCAATGTACGGCCGCCAGGTCAAGTGGTTCATGGAGATGCCGATCCCGGAAGCGGCTCCCCTTATGCTGCGGCATGCCCGGATGACGGCCGCCCGTGCGGCTGCCGAGGCGATGCAGCAGCCCCTGGGGCCCGTACATCTGAACTTTCCGCTTAGAGAACCGCTGCTTCCCGATCTCGATCATCCGGATCTCTTCGCAGCCGGGCGGGACGGGGACCGGGCTTATGTGGAAGTGACGTTCGGCGTGAAGCAGCTGCCGCCTGAGACCGTGCAAGCGCTGGCGGAACAGCTGAAGGCGCACGGCAGGGGGCTCATCGTGTGCGGGCCTATGGACATGCCTGCCTTCGCCGAAGCGGTAACGGAGCTGGCAGCCGTGCTCGGCTATCCCGTGCTTGCCGATCCGCTCTCCCAGCTGCGGAGCGGTTCGCATCGGCAGGATGTGATCATCGACGCCTACGATGCCTTCCTGCGCGATGAACGGACAGCGGAAAGTTTGGAGCCGGAGGTCATCCTCAGGTTCGGCGCGATGCCGGTATCGAAACCGCTCCTGCAGTATATGAACCGGCATGCGGACAGCCGGCTCATCGTCGTCGATGACGGCGGCTGGCGTGATCCGACGCTGCTCGCCAGCGATATGATCAGCGCCGATCCCGTGCAGCTGTGCCGCTCGTTGGCGGACAAGCTTGCAGGTCAAGCAGGGGGACCGACCGGCATTCGCAGCGGCTATCCGCCGAGCGGGCGAGACGGAGCTTGGCTGGCTGAGTGGCAGCAGCTTAACGAGATCAGCAGACGTGTGATGCAGGAAGGCGCCTTGGATCCGGAGATCGAGGATCTGTTCGAGGGCCGCGTCTTCACGGAACTGCGGGAACTGCTGCCTGCAGGCACGGTGCTGCTTGCCGGCAACTCGATGCCGATCCGCGATCTCGATGCCTTCTATGCGGTGGATGAACGGGGGGTCCGCATGGCCGGCAACCGCGGGGCCAACGGCATCGACGGGCTGGTCTCCACGGCCATGGGGATCAGCGCGGCAGGCGAGCGCGTCGTGCTCGTCCTCGGCGATCTCTCCTTCTATCACGATATGAACGGACTGCTCGCTGCGAAGCTCTATCAGCTGCCAATCACGATTATCGTTGTGAACAATGACGGCGGCGGGATCTTCTCCTTCCTGCCGCAGGCGGATCTGCCGCGGCATTATGAGCTATTGTTCGGCACTCCCATCGGCCTCGATTTCCGCCATGCGGCGGCGATGTACGGCGGCCGGTATACGAAGGCGGATACCTGGGAGCTGTTCCGCGAAGCCGTCAGCCAAGCGGTATCTGCGGACGGGCTCGATGTGATCGAGGTGCCGACGGATCGCCGAGCAAATGCTGAACATCACCGCCGGATCTGGCGGCTGATCGCCGAACGCATACAAAGCAGGCAAGCGGCCGGAAGGGAAGGATAAGCGGTCGGAAGCGAAGGATGGACGTAAGGAATGACAGCTTAGCGGACGGGAGGGACAGCAGTGTATTGTGAAGTAAACGGTGTACGCTATCATCTGCAGGAGTCCGGTACGGGCGAGGCGCTGCTTCTGCTGCACGGATTTACGGGCAGCAGCGAGAGCTGGCGCCGCTTCATTCCCGCCTGGTCGCAGCGGTACCGCACCATCGCCGTCGATCTCTTGGGCCATGGCAAGACCGAGGCGCCGACAGATCCCGCGAGGTACCGCATGGAGCAGGCTGCTGCTGATCTGACGGCGCTTCTTGATGCTCTAGAGATCAACAGCGCCCATGTGCTCGGCTATTCGATGGGCGGACGGCTGGCGATGTCCCTTGCGATGTCGGCGCCACAGCGGGTGCGGTCGCTGATCCTGGAGAGCAGTTCGCCGGGGCTTCGGACGCAGGAAGAGCGGGCGGCGCGGATCCGGCAAGATGAGGCGCTCGCCCAGCGCATCGAGCGGGAAGGGCTGGCGCCGTTCGTCGCTTACTGGGAGAACCTCCCGCTTTTTGCTTCGGTGCGCCGTTTGCCGGAGGATGTGCAGCTTGCTCTTCGCCGCCAGCGGCTCGCGAACTCCCCCGCAGGGCTCGCTGCGAGCCTGCGCGGCATGGGCACCGGCACTCAGCCATCCTGGTGGGAATACCTGCACCAGCTGCCGATGCCTGTGCTGCTTATCGCAGGCGAAGAAGATGAGAAATTCGTCCGCATCGCCCGAAAGATGCATGCGCTCATCCCGCACAGCCGCTTCGAGCTGGCAGAGCATGCGGGGCATATCGTACATGTGGAAGTGCCGGATATTTTTGATACAATGGTGATAAAGTTTCTTACTTCTTTACAGTAGAAAGGATGGCGTGAAGATGTCTGTTGTACCATGGATTAAGCAGGGCAGCTATGAAGATATCATCTACGAGACCTATGAAGGAATGGCGAAGATTACGATCAACCGTCCTGAAGTGCGCAATGCATTTCGGCCGCAGACGGTCATAGAGATGATGGATGCCTTCGCGCGGGCACGCGATGATTCGGAGATCGGCGTCATCATCTTGACGGGCGCGGGTGATCTTGCCTTCTGTTCCGGCGGCGACCAGAAGGTGCGCGGCCACGGCGGCTACGTCGGCGATGATCAGATTCCACGGCTCAACGTCCTTGACTTGCAGCGAATGATTCGCACGATTCCAAAACCGGTGATCGCGATGGTCGCAGGCTATGCGATTGGCGGCGGCCATGTCCTGCATATCGTCTGCGATTTGACGATCGCTGCGGACAATGCCATCTTCGGTCAGACCGGCCCGATGGTCGGCAGTTTCGACGGCGGCTACGGCGCCGGCCTGTTGGCGCGCATCGTAGGCCATAAGAAAGCGCGCGAGATCTGGTATCTATGCCGCCAGTACAATGCGCAGGAAGCGCTGGAGATGGGCCTCGTCAACGCCGTTGTACCGCTGGAGAAATTAGAAGAAGAGACGGTGAAGTGGTGCCGGGAGATCCTGGAGAAGAGTCCGACGGCGATCCGCTTCCTGAAAGCGGCCTTCAATGCGGATACCGACGGGTTGGCCGGCATTCAGCAGCTCGCCGGCGACGCGACGCTCTTGTTCTATACGACGGATGAGGCGAAGGAAGGCCGGGATGCCTTCAAGGAGAAGAGACGTCCGGACTTCTCAAAATTCCCGCGCTTCCCGTGATGCGGACGCGCGAGGCACAGGAGGCAGACGAATGCAGAACCAGATGCAGCATTGGTTGGATAAGCGGGCAGCTCTCACGCCGGATCGGCTGGCGCTCATCGACGGCAAGGAAGAGCTGACCTTCCGGGAACTCCGGGAGCGCTCGCAGCGTACGGCACGGAAGTTATCCGGTCTAGGCATCAGGCAAGGCGCCGTCGTTGGTCTCCTCTGCACAAGCAGCGCGGATTTCGTGGCACTCGTCCATGCGCTGACTTATCTCGGTGCGATCCTCATGCCGCTGAACACGCGGTTAACCGCCCATGAGCTCAGCTTCCAGATCGAAGATGCGGCATGCATGCACCTGATATACGATGAGGCGAACGGGCAGCTGGCTGAGGAGGTCCTCGGCAGGCTGCCCCAGCTGTTGCTGATTCAAGCAGAGGGGCTGTCCGAACTGCAGGAAACCGAATGCTCCCTCACGGCTTACATCGACGCGGAGGCCGTCCAGTCGATCATGTACACCTCAGGTACGACGGGGGCGCCGAAGGGCGTCATGCTCACCTATGGCAATCACTGGTCCTCTGCCGTCGGCTCGGTGCTGAATCTAGGGCTGAGCAGCACGGAACGCTGGCTTGCTGCCGTACCGCTCTTCCATATCAGCGGTCTGTCTATCATCTGGCGCAGCGTGATCTATGGCATGACGATAATCATCCACCGCAAGTTCGACCCGGCAAACGCCAACCGCGCCATCCTCGAGCAGGGCGTGACGATCATGTCCGTCGTCAGCAATATGCTGGCTCGCATGTTAGAGGATCTCGGCGGCCGCACCTATCCTCCTGAATTCCGCTGCATGCTCCTCGGCGGCGGTCCCGCGCCGCGTCCTTTGCTTGAATCCTGCGCGGCCAAAGGCATCCCTGTCTATCAAACCTACGGTATGACGGAGACGGCATCTCAGATCGTGACCCTGCCGCCGGAATATGCCCTGTCCAAACTGGGTTCGGTTGGCAAGCCGCTGTTCCAAGCAGAGATCCGGATCGCCGGCGAACGGGGCGGGGATGCCCTCCCGGGGGAAGCCGGCGAGATCCTGGTGCGCGGTCCGAATGTGACCAAGGGTTATTGGAACCGGCCGCAGGCGACTGCGGAAGCGATGAAAGGCGGCTGGCTGGCGACGGG
The DNA here is from genome assembly GCF_015472005.1 of Insulibacter thermoxylanivorax. Taxonomy (NCBI): domain Bacteria; kingdom Bacillati; phylum Bacillota; class Bacilli; order Caryophanales; family Paenibacillaceae; genus Insulibacter; species Insulibacter thermoxylanivorax. The sequence goes on from NZ_BMAQ01000048.1 coordinate 29,735, forward strand.
GGATATCGGATACCTGGATGAGGACGGCTTCCTCTATGTACTTGACCGCAGGAAGGATCTCATCATCTCCGGCGGGGAGAATGTCTACCCGGCTGAGATCGAAGCGGCGTTGCTGCAGCATCCTGCCGTCAAGGAAGCGGGAGTGACCGGCGTTGCTGATGAGCGCTGGGGGCAGGTGCCGATTGCCTGCGTCGTCCTGCGGGAAGATGCCCAGCTGTCGGAGGAAGAGCTGCGTGAATATCTCAAGGACAAGCTGGCTCGGTACAAGATTCCCGCCCGTTTCTACTTCGTGAACATGCTTCCGCGGAATGCCTCCGGCAAGCTGCTGCGCAGAGAGCTGCCGGCATTGGCTGTGCAAGCAGAGCAGGCCGCCGAACAATCTTAAGTGCAATCAGCATTCACTAATCACCAATCTGCTAACCAATCCGCTATCATAAGCAAGGGAGATTCAGGGCTATGCATATCGCTTCGATTACGCTCCATCATATCCGCATGCCGCTTAAGAGCCCTTTTGCGGCGTCATACGGCGTCTATCACGACCGGGAGACGATCCTGATCGAGGTGCAGGACGAGTCCGGCTGCATCGGCTGGGGGGAGTGCGTGGCCTTTGCCGAACCTTGGTATACGGAGGAGACGATCGGCACCGCATGGCATATCGTGGAATCCTTCCTCATCCCGCAGCTTCTCGGCAAGCGGCTTGAACATCCGCGGGAGGTCTCCCGGTTATTCGCAGGCATCAAGCGGAATCCCATGGCTAAGGCGGGGCTGGAGACGGCGGTATGGGATCTATATGCTAAGCTGCAAGACAAACCTCTGGCAGAGGTGCTGGGAGGCGTCCGGAAGGAGATCGAAACGGGCATCGCCATCGGCCTGCAGCCGACGACCGAGAAGCTGTATGAGGCGATCGAACGCAGTATAGAGGCGGGATATCGAAGGGTGAAGGTGAAGATCAAGCCGGGGATGGATATCGACTTGATCCGCAGCATCCGCGCTGCCTATCCGGGTCTGGCACTGATGGCGGATGCGAATTCCGCTTATACGCCGGCGGATGCGCCGCATCTGATGCGGCTGGATGAGTATAACCTGATGATGATCGAACAGCCGCTGGATGCAGAGGACATCATCGACCACGCAGCGCTGCAGAAGCAGCTTGCCACACCGATCTGCCTTGATGAAAGCCTCGTCAGTCTTGATCATGTGCGGCATGCCTTGACTCTGGGCAGCTGCCGGGTGGTCAATATCAAGATCGGCAGAGTGGGCGGTCTCACCTCGGCCCTTCAGATTCACGATCTGTGCGCTTCGCACGGCGTACCGGTGTGGTGCGGCGGGATGCTCGAGACGGGGATCGGCCGGGCGCACAATATCGCCTTGGCGACGCTGCCCGGCTTCACCCTGCCGGGTGATATCTCGGCTTCCGACAGGTACTGGGAACGTGATGTAATCTCTCCTCCGGTTGCCGTGAGCGCTGGGAAGATCGCCGTGCCGGAGGGACCCGGGATCGGCGTCGAGGTCGATCGTGAGTATCTCGGCCATGTGACCTTGCGTACTCAGCATTACAACATGCAGCATTACAACATGCAGCATTACAATATCGGGAAGCACCTCTGACGCCCGCAGAACCTATCGAACAGGCAGGATCATTTGAGCAGAGCAGAATGAACATAACGAAGGACAGCTGTCCAGCGAGCAGGTTATCCTCCTCGCGGGGCAGCTTTTTTGCTGCATCGAATGAATTGGCAAGGGCTGGGGATACTTTAGGGTGTTGCTGGAAAAGCATGATGACAAAAACAACAGGAGGTAACTTCTTATGAGCAGAAACAAAATCGGAATCATCATCGGCAGCACCCGTCCCGGCCGCGTAGCTGAACAAGTGGCCAAATGGGTGTACGACATTGCGCAGCAGCGGGGCGATGCGGATTATGAGATCGTCGATATCGCCGATTATAACTTGCCGATCTATGATGAACCTGTTCCTCCGTCGATGTCCACGGAGTATGCGAAGGAACATACGAAGAAATGGTCGGAGAAGATCGCTTCCCTTGACGGCTTCATCTTCTGCACCCCGGAATACAACCGGGCAACCTCCGGAGCGCTGAAGAATGCGATCGACTTTCTCTATTATGAATGGAACAACAAAGCCGCGGCATTCGTAGGCTGGGGAAGTTTCTTGGGAGCCCGCGCGGTGGAAAACCTGCGCATCATCATGGGCGAACTGCAGGTGGCCGATGTACGGGCACAGGTGGGCTTGTCGCTCTTCACGGACTTTGAGAACTTCAGCGTGTTCAAACCCGGCGAGCATCATACCGATTCGGTGAATGCCATGCTCGACCAGCTGAATGCCTGGGCAAGCGCCTTAAAACCTCTGCGCAGCCAGTCATCTTAACTGCCGCTTGTTAACTAAGCAGCGTTGCTTGCCGCTCGATCACCCTGTTGACTTTGCATGTTAACAGGGTGATTGTTGTTTGTTCGTGATAAAAATATGCGAAATTGGAAAACTTAAGATGTGCACCATGATATGACCATGATGTGAATCTTATAGGAGATGCGTGCAGGAGATGCATGCGAAGGGGGAACTCGCCTTGTTGTTCAAGCCGTGGAGAATAAGCACAGGTCCGAATACCAGCGACAAACCATCGCCGAAGGTCTATCTGGAAGGCGAGCTGACGAGTAACCTTGAACTGAACGTCTTGCAGCTGCGGGAAGTATTCGCTTATCCGGATAATCTCGCCCTAAGGGTAAGGCGCGTCTATGTCCAATCCTTGAACATGCACGCGGTGATCCTGTACATCGAAGGGGCGGCGGATGCGAGGGCTATCGAAGAGAATATGCTGAAGCCGATGCTGGAATTGGAGAAGCGGGAGCTTGAGGAGGCAGCCGTCGATCGGCTGAATTTTGTCAAGGATCATGTGCTCTCCTCCCTGTCGATCAAATTATCGAATCATTATCAAGATATCGTCGATGAACTCCTAAGCGGCAATACGATCCTGCTCCTCCCGGAAGTTCAGCAGGCGATCGTCGCAGATACCCGCGGATTCAAACACCGGAATATCTCGTCGCCGACCGTTGAGCAGGTGATCAACGGTCCCAAGGAGGCCTTCGTCGAAGCGGCGGATGTGAACCGCTCACTGATCCGCAAGTACCTCAAGGACAATCAGCTTCAGTGTGAGAAGGTGCACATCGGTCAGCATCGCAAGCAACCCGTCTACTTGATGTATCTGCGCAACATCGCGAGTGAACAGATCGTCGATCGCGTGAAGCGGCGCATCGAGCAAGTGCAAAGAGACAATGTGCCGAATCTGTACATCCTGGCTCAGCATCTGGAGGATCGGCCGTACTCCCTGCTTCCGTCGGTGATGCTTACAGAACGCCCCGACCGCGTCGCCGCCTTCCTGCAGGAGGGCCATACGGCTGTGGTCATGGACAATTCCCCCGTGGTGTTGATCGCGCCGATCACCTTCTGGTCGCTGTTCCATGCCGCAGAAGATCAGTACAACCGCTGGCTGACCGGCAACTTTATGCGTCTTATGCGCATCACCTCGATTCTCCTCACGATGCTGATCCCTTCGGTCTATATCGCGATCAGCAACTACCATGTCGAGATGCTGCCGACGGACCTCATGCTGGCGATCGCAGCAGTACGGGAGCGGGTGCCCTTCCCGGTGTTAGCGGAGATCTTGTTCATGGAACTCACCTTTGAACTGCTGCGGGAATCGGTCGTCCGGGTGCCTGCTACGATCGGTTCAACGATCGGCATCGTCGGTGCCCTGGTCCTCGGGCAAGCGGCGGTGGACGCCAATCTGGTCAGCCCGATCCTCGTGATCATCGTCGCCATCACGGGGCTGGCTTCCTATATCGTGCCGGATATCACACTGAACTTCTCGATTCGCATCCAACGGTTTATCTTCATCGTCTTCGCCGCTTGGTTCGGCTTCTTCGGCCTGGCACTATATATGACTTATGTGATGGCTTATCTCGTCTCCTTCAAATCCTTCGGCGTGCCCTTCATGTCTCCGGTGGCGCCGAGCCTCAGCTCTTCAGATGACACCTTCCTGCGGCCGCCGGTATGGAGGCAGTGGATCCGGCCGGCCAATCTCAGCCCGAAGGATACGATCAGATCAGATCCGCCGGAAAGGAACAGCTGATATGCATATAACAGATGGGAAGATCGGTGCGCGGGAACAGCTTGCCGTGGCTACATTCTTAATCGCCATGAAGGTGTCGGATACGACGCCGGATATCCTCATCCATCATGCGATGAATGCCGCTTGGCTCGTATCCTTGATCAACGGGCTGGTTGTTTTGATCCCGCTGCTCCTCATCCTGCATCTCCTTAAGAGATACCAAACGGGGCTGTACGATCTGCTGCTCACCTTGACCGGGCGCTGGGGGAGCACGCTCATCATGCTGTTCATCTTCCTCTGGCTGTTCATCAGCACCTTTGTCAATTCGAGGAGCTATATTGATATCGTCAACACGCTGTTCTTCCCGCAAACCTCGATCGAAGCTTTATATGTGTTGTTCCTCCTCTTCTGTGCGCTCGTCTCCATCCGTGGCTTCGAAACCCTCGGCCGGATGTCCTGGCTCTTGTTCTGGTTGATCGCGGGAATCGTTATCCTGCTGCTCTTAACGACTTGGCAGCATATGAAGATCAGTCAGCTGTTCCCGCTTCTGGGACCGGGACTGGATGTCATTCTGCTGCGCGGCGTTACCCACAGCTCCCTGTATGTCGAGCTGTTTTTGATAGCTTTTTTCTTTCCATATACGACGTCATACAAGGCTTTGAGAGATGGGGTATGGATCGGTTTCGCCGTCTCAGCTCTCATGCTCATCGTGTTCAACGCGGTGTATGTGATGGTCTTTGATTACCCCGCAATTGCAAGTATGCCTTATCCATATCAGCAATTGACGAGATCTTCCAGTTTATTCGGTATGGAAGCACATATGGATGCCTTGTTCCTGGGGGTCTGGATCATCGCGGCGATCCTGCACTTCGCGCTCTATCTCTATATCTTGGCTTATCTCTTCGCCAGATTGTTCAAGATTCAAGAATTCGAGATGCTGATCATACCCATGACCGGTTTGGTCCTCTATATCGGCATGATTCAAGAAAATGTGATGCAGATGATTTTCCTAAGAGATGTACTGATGATGACGACCTCCATCTTCTACTTGCTGCTGCCCTTTGGCCTATGGATCCTTCATCTGTGGAGGAGGCGAAAAGTCAGGTGAGATACAAAACGATCCGCATCCTGATCGCGGCCAGTTTATGGCTGCTGACCGTCTTCCTAAGCGGCTGTGCTGACTATGCAGAGATTGAGCGCCTGGCCCATGTGGTCGTATTAGGTCTGGATCGGGCAGATGATCAGTTCATCAAAGTAACCTTCCAGATTGCGAACCCGCAAGTAGGCTCTACAGATCGAAGCCAAGCGGAGGAAGAGCCGCCCAGTGATATAATTACGATCACGGCGACGGATATCGTCAATGCCAAGGAACTGTCGAAGACCATCATTCCGCGGCGCATGAACTTTACCCATCTGCAATCGATCGTCATCTCCGAGGAACTGGCGCGTACGCATCAATTGCATGAGATGATCGCCGGTCTGATCAGACTGCCCGAGATGAGGCGTGAGATGAATCTGATCATCTCGCGCGAGCCGGCGCAGCGTTTTATTCGCAAGAACAAACCGCGGCTGGAGACCAGACCGTATAAGTATTATGAATTCATGATCGACCAATGGGAGGAATCGGGTCTTGTCCCGAACTCTACGATCAATGACTATCTCAAGGCTCTCTCCGGCGAGTTATTCTTGGCGATCTATGCGACGACCGAGAAAGTCGAGGCTCCCTTGTATGAATACGAGGACAAATACAAAGCTGGCGAAGTGCCGACGGAGGAAAGCGATCCGGTACAGATCATCGGTTCAGCGGTGATCAAGCAGGGCAAGATGATCGGTGTATTAAGCGGTGAGGAGACGCGTTACAGCTTGATGCTCCGGCCTGATGACTTGTACCGCTCGCAGGTGATCTCCTTTCCCGATCCGATCCATAAGGGGGAGCGGGTGAGCGTTCATCTGTTAAGGAAGGGAGCACCCCGGGTTCAGCTTGACCTTTCCGGCGAAGCGCCCAAGATCGACGTCACGGTGCGCATGGATATGCAGATCCTCTCGATCCAGAGTATGATCGATTATGTCGGCAATCAGCAGAATATCGATAAACTCGATCGATTCATCGAGGATGTGCTGGAGCGTGGGACGATGAACTTCATACGCAAGACCCAGGAGGAATATCGCGGCGAACCGTTCCTGTGGCATCTTGAAGCGAGGAAGAAGTTCTGGACATGGGACGAATACAACCGATATGACTGGTTCAGCCAATACCCGCGTGCAGAGGTGAAAGTGAAGTACGATATCGATGTCCGGAGTTTCGGCAAGCAATTCCAGCCGCCTAAGATCAATGAGGAAAGGACGAGATAAGCAAGAATGATCTGGATCTTGTACGGAACAGCCGCCTATCTGACCTATTATACGTACTTGGTTGCACGAACGCTTTGGCGGGAAGGCAAGCTGGCCGGCGGGATCGCGGTTGGTGTGATCGCTCTCAGCTTTGTTCCCCTGACGGTCTATCTGCAATTAACCTAAAGCAAGGATCCTGCGATGGATGAGTGAGGGCGCCGGGACAAGCGGTCGAAAATGATGGTCATAGCCGCGAAAAATCGTCATAAGCTGAACATTAGAGGCTGCGGCCTGTGTACGGAGAGATGAGTCGATGCGGTGATCCGGTGATTCGGCATCGGGTGATACCGCCTCTGAGCGTTGGATGATGCGTTATGGGCGGCTGTACCTCTGAGCGCTAGGGAGGCGGAACCCTTAGGAATGAGAAATTACAGTCGAAATCGTTGGAAAAATATGATACATTAGTGATAGATCGACTGGGACATACGTACGAACTCATCAATCTTAGAAGGATAGGAGTACGGGGATGGACTTGGAACGATTGATCCTGATGATCCGGCTGTTAAATGTATGTGTATCCGTGGTTGGGTCAGGCATGCTGCTCGCTGCCATGCTGATGCCCGAGGTGTTCTCGGTTAGCCCGGCCTTTCCAGCGATCATCGCATTCAGTTGGATCGTAACGATCTTCTTCAATCCCGCAGCGAAGGAATTGTGGGAGAAATGGAAGAGCAATATGCGTTCTTGACGGGCTTCAACCGAGGACAGAGCGGGTTCTCGGTTGTTTTCTGTTTCCGAAAAGGGGTACAATGGCAATAACGGCTGTAATCGGATTCAATCGTTTCATAGCATCTATAACAGGATCTGACAGATCTTCATAGAATCGTTGGCTAAGTGGGTGAACGGATACATGATTATACGCAATCTTAGAAAATCCTACGATGAACAGGTCGTGCTGAAAGGTGTCTCGCTGGCGGCCGGCCAGGGCGAGATGGTTGCGATCCTGGGGCCGAGCGGCAGCGGCAAGAGCGTCCTGCTGAAGTGCATCGCCTTAAGGGAGCGATGGGACGGCGGCGAATTCATCTATGACGATGATGATTTGCTTAAGCAGGGCTGGCTCGCTCAGCTGAGGTATAGGAGCATCTGTGCCTATCTTCCGCCGAAGGAGATCAGCTTGAATCCGAACAAGACGGCGCTGAAGAATGTCCTTTCGGGTCTGCTGCCAACCTGGCGCAAACTGATCGGAGCGCGGACGAAGCGGGAATACATGACGGCGATGGATTATCTGGAGAATGTCGGCCTGCTGGACCTGGCCCATCGCAAGGTTCAGACGCTGAGCGGCGGCGAGAAGCAGCGGGTCGCCGTGGCGAAGGCGCTGATCCAGGGAGCGGACATCATCGTCGCCGATGAACCCGTCATCGGGCTGGATCCCGAATCCGCTCAGCTTGTGCTGAAGGATCTTCGCTACATGTGCGATAAGCATAAGGCGACGGTGCTTTTTACGATCCCGCAGATCGAGTGGGCAGAGAAATATGCGACGCGCCTCATCGGCTTGGTGGACGGCCAAGTGATCTTCGATGTTTCGGGACGCAGGTTAACAACGGCGGAGAAGATGAAGCTGTAATCTGATTCGTTCCGAGCCCCTGCCTTGCCCCCGCCGGGCGAACGTCTAATTTCTTTGCAGGTTGTGCGCTTAACCATACGCATCTCCCGCGAAGCGATATAATGTATCAATGCTTTATCGGGAGGTGAAGCGAATGGGTTACGCTGCAGGTGGTGGAGTAGGCGGCGGCTTCTGGACGTCTACGGGTACTATTCTCGTGCTGTTTATTTTGTTGGTGATCATCAGCCGTACGGTCTTTTATTAAACAACACCCAAAGGGGCAGCCTGCTGAATAAGCGGCTGCCTCTTTTGGCTGTGCGCCTTTGGTGCATGTCGGCAATGTTTTGCTTTGCCTGCGATCATGTTACAATAAGATCAAAATTCGATATAGCAGAGGATGATGGGATTGTTACTAGGATTGGATGTGGGTACGACCAATATCAAAGCGGGTTTATTCTATGAAGACGGCCGGTTGGCAGCTGCAGCCAGCCGTCCGACGAAGACATCTTATACCGAGGACGGGCTGCCGTATTATGATCCGGAGTGGATGTGGGCGACGGCAGCAGAGGTATTGCGTGAAGCGGCGGCGAAGGCGGAGGAGCCTGTGCGTTGCCTTGGGATCACGAGTATGGCGGAGGCGGGGCTCTTGATCGATCTGGTGAGCGGCAAGCCCAAATCCCATGTCATCCCGTGGTTCGATAAGCGTTCGCTGCCCCAGTTGGAACGTATCAAGGCTGCGAGTGATGCGCTGACTCGTTTCTCGCGCTCTGGGCTGAACCCCAGCTTCAAGTACGGCATGCTGAAGATGATGTGGCTGAAGGATCAGGATGCTGGGATTCTGAAGGATGCGTGTTGGCTTTCGGTGTCGGATTATATCGCCTATCGCTTGACAGGGCAGCGCTTCACCGATGCTTCCTTAGCTGCGCGCACCTATGCCTATGATTTACATAACCAGCAGTGGGACCGCGGCTTCCTCGAGCAGTTCGGACTCGGCGAAGTCACCTTCCCTAAGGTTCTGCCGGCGGGACAAGCGGGCGGGAAGGTGCATGCCGAAGCTGCTGTCGTCAGCGGACTGCGGGAGGGCTTGGCGGTTGCCGTCTGCGGTCATGACCACCTGTGCGCCAGCGTCGCCGTTGGTGCGCTTGAGCCCGGCCATGTCTTCGATTCGATGGGCACGGCGGAGACCCTTGTCGGCATCCTGCCGGAGCGCCGGCTCGGCGAGAAGGAGTTCCGGACCGGGATGTCCCACGGCAAACATGTGCTGCCAGGGCGGTATTTCTGGATGGGGGGCATCTCTTCCTCCGGCGGTTCCGTCGAATGGATGCGCAAGATCATTCAGGACCCGCCGATCGCTTACGAGGATATGAACCGGATGCTGGCGGAGACGGAGCGGAAACCTACGGGCATCCTGTATTATCCGTATCTGTCCGGCAGCGGGGCGCCGAAGCCGAATCCGAATATGCTGTCCTCTTTCATCGGCATCAGCGTGAACCATACCCGCGCTGATATGATGAGAGCTGTGCTGGAGGGTACGGTGTATGAGTTCGCGGCGATTCGCCGCGCGGCGGAGCAGGCTTCCGGACAGCCGATCAACACGATCACGGCCGTCGGCGGCGGGACGCGCAACCAAGTGCTGATGCAGATCAAGGCGGATGTGACCGGCTGCACGTTCCATATTCCGAATGTGGAAGAAGCGACGATGCTCGGCGCAGCGCTTCTGGCCGGGATCGGCAGCGGTGTGTACCGCGATGAATTCGAGGCTTGGCAGCACATCTCGCCGCAGCTGTCGATTCGCACCATAACGCCGGACCCGGAGGTCGGCAAGCTGTATCAGCCGTATCTCGAAGCCTATCTGGAACTGCGGGATGCTCTGCATGACCATTTCAACAAGCTGGCGAACCGGGGCTGACAGCCTCCGGTTTAAGACGGAGGACGGGCTGAAACGGACGGGCCGAACCAGCGCGATGCGCGCTCTGCGAGCTGTTTGCGGATCGCTTGCGGGCACTTCAGCCCGGCCTGCAATCGGTTCGCTCTACGCCTTATGAGGGCTGTGTTCAGACGGGTTAAAGTATGCTACAATTTAGTCAGCTATTGGGCATATTGACAAGGACGAGGGAGTATTCACACATGATCACGCATATCGTATTTTTTAAGTTAAAAGACCGTTCCGAAGAGAACATCCAGCGCACGCGGGAGGTGCTCGCGTCCATGGAGGGGAAGATTCCCCAGCTTCGATCCTTGGAAGTCGGCGTCGATGTCGTGCGTTCCGAGCGATCCTATGATTTGGCGCTGGTAGCCAAGTTTGATTCGCTGGAAGATTTGCAGATCTATAACGATCATCCGGTTCATCAGGAAGTGATTCGCTATATCGCTGAGGTGAAGGATGTATCGGTGTCTGTTGATTACGAGTCGTAGAGCCGCTGATCGATTGTACGGCTTGCGGATTATCATGTTGGAGGATTAGGCGATGGAGAACATGTCCGAATATGTGACGATCCTGGCGGTGATCATCCTGACTTTCGTCATCGGGACGATCTGGCTGAAACGCCGAGGACGCAAGAAAGGGCTGTAACAGGAGGCTGGCTGAAGATGTATTATGTAGATCGCGGGCAGATCGAGCAGCGCTTTCGATACATAGATGAATGGTTGCTGGAAGCGGTGGGCGAGCTGCAGAAGAAACCGGCGATGCCGCCGTCATTGGAGCGGCTGGCCTGGGAGAGAACGCTGCATCTGGCGGCTGAATTGGTCACGGATATCGGGAGTTTGATGATCGATGGTTTTATCATGCGGGATGCGAGCAGCTATGAGGATATCGTCGAAGTACTGAGGGAAGAAGGGGTATTCGATGATTCCCTTGGCGCTGACCTGCATGAGCTGGTGAAACTTCGGAAACCGTTGGTGCAGAGGTATTATGCACTTGATGCGTCCATGCTGGAGGTTTGGAAGCCGCGGCTTGTTGAACTTCTGCAAGCTTTCCGACAATCCGTGGAGCAATATCTGCAGCGCGAACTGTTGAAGTAATCCGTGTCATGGGTGAAGTCGGGGCGAAGGTCGGCTTTCGTTCCGGCTTTCTTGCTTGCGGCGATTTTGTGATTCAGACGGTGCTGCAGCATGGGGATAGGGACATCATGACAGGTTAGGACATATGGTACTATTAGCGAGCAAGACCAAAAATATAACGAAGGAAGCGATGTTTCCTTGGAACATCCTATTGCAATATTGGATTCCGGTGTCGGCGGACTGACGGTAGCGAAGGAAGTGATGCGGCAGCTGCCGCTGGAGCGGATCATCTATTTTGGGGATACGCTGCGAGCACCTTATGGACCGCGCCCTTCGGAAGAAGTGAGGCTGTTCACGAAGCAGATCGTGAGCTATCTGCTCCAATATGATCCGAAGATGATCGTGATCGCGTGCAACACAGCAACGGCAGCAGCCTTGGATGAGATCAAAGCGATGACGGATGTTCCGGTAGTCGGTGTCATCCAGCCGGGGGTGCGGGCGGCGATTAAGCGCAGCATGAAAGGAGCGATCGGTGTCATCGGCACCGAGGGCACGATTAAGAGCCGCTCCTATGAACAGGCGCTGAAACGCATCGCACCGCATCTGCAGGTTTACAGCAAGGCATGTCCCGAATTCGTGACCTTGGTGGAGCAAGGTCTGTATCGTTCCAGCAAATGTAAACCCGTTGTCGAACGGGCCCTGCACGAATTTAAACAGCTGGACATCGATACTCTCATCCTGGGATGCACGCATTATCCGTTCTTGGCGGATGCTATCTCGGCCTTTCTTGGACCGGAGGTAGAGCTCATCAGCTCTGCGGAAGAAACGGCCCGCGAGGTCAGCACATTGCTGTATCACAGAGGCCAGCTCGCATCCACCTTGGAGATGCCGGTGCACCAGTTTTTCTGCAGCGGCGACCCTGTCCTCTTCCAGAAGATCGCCCGGGAATGGCTGGGCGATGAGATTCAAGTGAATCCCGTGGTTTGGCAGATCCCAAGGTTCGCTTAATGCGATAGACGATCACCGGCGAAGAGCAGGATGGAAGCGAGGATTCGCCATTCCGGCGCCGACAAGTTATAATATACTATGATGTGAGCTTGACAGCCGCATGATCATGCGGCTGTTCATTTATGATTAATAGGAGATGAAGATCAATTGAGATGCAAAATTACGCGCAACGCAGCGAAAGTCATGCTCAGAGAACTTGAGCAAGAAACAAACCAAGACCTGAAGTTTCGTGTCTTTATTACTCATATGCATGGCGACCATGCCCACTACGGCTTGACGCTGGACAAGCCGACCGAGCAGGATGAAGTGGTGATGACCGATAAGAAGATCGAGGTCATCCTGCAGCGAGACGAGCCTTTCCTCGATGGAGTGAAGATCGATTATCTCTATTTCCCGCAAGAGGGATATGTGATTACTAACCCGTCTAAGGGTTATCATGGTGAGTATTGATGAGTGTTGAGAGACGTGTAAAACCTGCTAACGATATCCGAATCTGTCACAAATGCAGGCATATTAACGTGGATCGGTTGAAGAAACAACTCGAGGAGATGGCTCCTGATTCCCGCATCCGAGTCGGGTGCAAATCGTACTGCGGCCCATGCGACCGCTATGCGTTCATCTATATCAACGGCCGCTATGTGACCGGCGAGACGGAACAAGAAGCCCTGGAGAAGGCGCGAAAGTATGTGAAGAAACCGCATACTTCCTGATTCGGGGCGCCAACTCATTGACGCACCGTTTTCACATACTTTTCCAGGCTTTTGGGGAGGATAATGGCAAAAGCTTGGAAAGGTGTTTTTTTATGCAGAGATTGCTAACGGTCTATTTTATCAGCTTATTCGCTTTTGCCGGCCTGATCCTATGGTCCGAGCTGTCCTATGAATTGGAGGCGGAATCCCAGGAACCGGAGGGGCTGACACAAGACCATGTTCGCGATCCTGCTCCTGATCACGATCAACATCGGATGGCAGAACGCCGCATCGAAGCTGCGGAAGATCGATCGCACGATCAATCGGCGGCTACTGCTGAGTCCCGGACACCGGACATCGAACAACCCTTCCTGCAGCTCGGTTATAAGACGGTGTATGACGCCCTGCGGGATTGTGAGCTGCGTTACCTGCAGCGCATCAATCTGCCCATCTACCTGCCGCAGGTCCGTTTCACCCATCAACTGGGCAAGTGCCATGACCGCTATACGAAGGATGATTATCTGGAAGTGGTGTATCTGGATGAACACCGTCCGAATGAGCGCCTGCTGATGATGATCAAGCCGGTCCGCGATAAGGTGGAAATCTCTGAGGACCGAGTCACGGCCAGGATGGAGCTGCAAGACGGCACGCCGGTTCTTCTCAGTCTTACGCCGGGGGGCGGATATCATGTGCTGGAGTTCGAGCGAAACAGCATGCAATATCTGATGATCCTTTCGACTTCGCTGCTCGATCGGGTGCCTCCCGAGGAGATGCTGCGAATCGCCGGCTCCATCCCGACCGGCTATCCGCGGCTGTTGGATGATCGGTATTGATGATGTGACGCTGAACGGAATGGAATGGAGTTGAACGGAATGAAGATGAATGGAATGAAGATGAACGAATGAAGATGAACGGAATGAAGATGAACGGAATGAAGATGAACGGAATGAAGCTTAACGGAACTGTGGTGCGTTATTTGAGCGAAATCTCTCATTTTTACAATCTAACGGAACGCCGGTTCGTTATTTCATCGAAATAGATGATTTTCAGCTGTTTTTGCTAGAATAGCGTACTCTTGTTCCGTTATCTCACATAACCTCCGCGAAAATGCAGAGATAAGGGCCTCCAGTTCCGTTACGACGCAAAGGTGTAAAGATGCAAAAGTGCAAAGATGTAATTGCAAAGGTGCAAACTGCAATGGCAAAGGTGCAAACTGCAAAGGTGCAAAGGTGCTAACTGCAATGGCGCAAAACTTACAACTCCGTTCAATTTCCTGTCATTGCTTTCATAGGATGGTTGTCGTATAATCACTTACGAGATTGCAAGCTTGTCCAATAGAATATGGAATCAATCTGCAGGTGCCCTCGTGAGCCGGCTGCCCGACATGGGAAGCGGCTGTTCACTGGGGTTAAAAGGGAAGTCCGGTGCAAATCCGGCACGGTCGCGCCACTGTGAGCGGGTGACCTGTTCCATGATGCCACTGTCGTCAAGATGGGAAGGCGGAACGGTCGATACCCGTAAGTCAGGAGACCTGCCTGCAGATGCAGCTCGCAGATCCTTCGCGGATAAGGATTCGGGCGCTCGGGTTGTTGATAGATAGGCGTGATCATCGGGTGATTGCGCAGCCTGAACGCTGAACCTCCAGTCCCTTAGGATTGGAGGTTTTTGTTTTGGTTCTGCGAGGAGGTCCTGCACAGCAAACAAGCGCATTCTCACAGAATCATCACAACAGGGAGAGATGAGAAGATGAGAAAATGGCTCACAGCACTGATTACACTGCTCATGGTATTCACACTGGCGGCATGCGGAGCAGATGGGATAAACGCAGATCCTGCCGACGTCAATAACGAGCAGTCTGTCCAACAAGATGATGCGCAAAACAGCCATGCTGCCGGCGAGGAGGAAGGCAGCGAAGAAGCGGCGCTAGAGGAGGAAGCAGACCGTACCATCTATCCGCTGACCGTGATGGATGATTCCGGTACGGAGATGACGATTGAACAGGCGCCGCAGAAGATCGTCTCCATCGCGCCGAGCCAGACGGAGATCCTCTTCGCGCTGGGCCTTGGTGACCGCATCGTCGGTGTCGGGGATTATGACAACTATCCGGAGGAAGCGCTGGAGAAGCCGAAGGTGGGCAATCTGCAGAGCAATCCCGAAGCGATCCTGGCCGTAGAACCGGATATCGTCTTCGCCGGTGTTTCTCTGAATGGTTCGGTGGTGCAGTATCTACGGGATCTCGGCATCACGGTATATGCGACGGAACCGGTGACCATCGACGAGGTCATCGATTCGATCCTCAAGATCGGCAAGATTACGGACGCGCAGGCTGAGGCGCAGGTTGTCGCTGAGAAGATGAGAGCAGACAAGCAGTATGTGCTCGATCGGGTGAGCGATATTCCGGAAGACCAGAAGAAGAAGGTGTATATCGAATATGCGCCGTTGTGGACGGCCGGCAAGGGCTCCTTCATGGATGAGCTCATCGTTACATCCGGCGGCGTCAATATCGCTTCCGAGTTGGATCAATGGGCGCAGATCAGCCCGGAAGCGGTGATCGAAGCGAATCCGGATATCATCATCTATGCAGATATCACGGATTACGAGACGGGCAAGCCGCTGGTTGAATTGATCAAGACCCGTCCCGGCTGGGGTTCGATCGAAGCGCTGAAGAACGACGCAATCGTGGGTGTGAATGAAGATATTCTGAGCCGTCCAGGACCGAGGATCACCGATGCACTGTTGGAGGTTGCCGCCGGTATCTACCCTGAGCTGTTCGAGTAAGCCATGAAACGGAGATTATTCTTTTGGGGAGGAGCAGGATGCCTGCTCCTCGCCCTCTCGATGATCGTCAGCCTCTCGCTGGGAACGGCCAATATCCCCATTGCGGAGGTGTGGTCGATCGTTTTGCATTCAGTGACTGGATGGGGAGCGGAACCTATCTCTTCGCAGGCTTATGAACAGATCGTGCTGCAGGTACGCTTCCCGCGCGTTGTACTGGCGATCCTTGTCGGCGCGTCGCTGTCCTTGGCAGGGGCAGCGTTTCAGGGTGTGCTGCGCAACCCGCTGGCAGATTCTTATACATTAGGGGTTGCTTCGGGCGCTTCCTTTGGCGCGGCGTTTCTGATCTCCTTTGGTTGGCATTATGTGATCGGACAATGGACCGTTCCCATCGCAGCCTTCATCACGGCGCTTTTGTCCCTGTTCATCGTCATGCGGCTCGCTTCGGTGAACGGCAAGTTTAAGATCGAGACGATAATCCTGGCGGGTGTTGTCGTGCAGGCATTTTTCGGTGCGGTGGTCTCCCTGCTCGTGTCGTTGTCCGACTCCGTCGTGAACGAGATCGTGTTCTGGCTGATGGGCAGCCTGGCGTTGCGGGACTGGTCTTTCTCCATGATGCTGGCTCCGTATCTTGCGGCCGGCGCCCTAGTGCTGATGGGCTTCGCTCGAGCACTGAATCTATTCTCGCTGGGAGAACGGCAGGCCGCGCATCTCGGCGTCCATGTGGAACGCACGAAGCGCATCGTCTTGATCTTGGGGACCTTGCTGAGCGCAGCGGCGGTCTCGGTTTCAGGTACGATCGGCTTCGTTGGCCTGGTGACGCCGCATCTCATACGCTTGCTTGTCGGTCCCGACTATCGGCTCCTGCTGCCCCTTTCTGCGATCTACGGCGGGATCTATGTTCTATGGGCGGATACGATGGCTCGCTTGCTGCTGAGCCCGACGGAGATCCCGCTCGGAGTGGTCACCGCATTCCTCGGTGCGCCGTTCTTTGCATGGCTGCTTGTCCGGCATAAGCGAAAGGTGGCGATCTAATTGGAGCACAGGGTAATGCTGCAAGCCGCCGGCGTGGACAAGCGCATCGGCTCCCGGCTGGTGCTGCGCGGTGTCAGCCTGCAGGTTCAGAAGGGGGAGTTTTTCGGCATCATCGGTCCGAACGGCAGCGGCAAGTCGACGTTGATCAAGCTGTTATCCGGCGTCGAGCCGCCCAGCGCGGGCGAGATTCTGCTCCAGGGGACGAACCTCGCTCAATTCTCCGGGAAGCAGCTGGCGCAGCACATCGCTGTGCTCCCGCAGGAAGCCCTGCCTCCGGTAGGGTTTACGGTGCGGGAGGTTGCGGAGATGGGCAGGTATCCCTATCAGAACTGGCTGGGAGAAGAGCGGACAGATGCCGGTGAGCTCATCGATCAAGTGCTGGCGGATCTGGATCTTACGGAATTGGCGGATCGCCCGGTTGAGGCGCTGAGCGGCGGCGAACGCCAGCGGGCGGCCTTGGCCAAGGTGACGGTCCAGCAGCCCGACTTACTGATGTTGGATGAGCCGACGACCTATCTGGATATCGGTTATCAACAGCAGATGATGGACTATGTGAGAGCATGGCAGCGCAGCGCGGGCCTTACGGTTGTGGCGGTGCTGCATGATCTGAATCTGGCGGCTCTGTATTGCGATCGGATCATGGTGCTCTGCGAAGGCGAGGTACTCGCAACGGGCACACCGGAGACCATCATCCGCGCGGAGATTCTTGAACAGGCCTACGGGATTCGCCCGACGATCGTCGTTCATCCACAGCGCCAAGTCCCGCAGATCTTGTTATAGGGCAGCGGGACGGTCAAGTTGCTGCAGGGCTGCAATTCAGGTGCTTGAGGACACGGTCCGCCGGTTGATGTGAAGCGTTGGATGGTGCGGGCGAGGAAGATGTGTAAGGAAGTTTAGGAAGTTGTATATAAGAAATCCGTGTATAAGGAAGCTGTGCATAAGGAGTATTTTGTAGGTCAAGGCAAAAAGGACGGGCAGGTGCTGAGGGTGAAGGAACAAAGGAAGGATCGTTGGAAGGCATACGTGCACGATACGATCAGCGGCATTGCCGAGCTGGATTACACGGCGATGGAAGAGATGGCGCAGCATCTCGATCAGTTGACCAAGCCGCCGGGCAGCCTCGGCCGGCTTGAGAAGATCGCCGTGCAGCTGGCGGGGATCACGGGTTCGATCAAGCTGCAGAAACAGCGCAAAGCCGTCGTCGTCATGGCCGGCGATCACGGGGTCTGTGCGGAAGGCGTCAGCGCCTACCCCCAGGAAGTGACGGCGCAGATGGTGCTGAACATCTTGGACGGCGGCGCAGCGGTCAATGTATTGGCGAGACAAGCCGGAGCTTCTGTGTACTGCGTCGACGTCGGGGTGAAGACCGAAGTGAAGCATGAGCGGCTCCTGTCCTGCAATGTGCGGCGGGGAACGCGCAATATGGCGAGGGAAGCGGCGATGACGCTGGAAGAGGCATATGAGGCGATCAGCGTCGGCATTCGCATCGTCGATCATCTCTATCAGCAAGGATACCGCGTATTGGCTACAGGTGAGATGGGGATCGGCAACACCACGCCCAGTGCGGCGATCCTCAGCGTCTTGGGCGGGCTGCCGGTGATCGAGGTTGTCGGCCGCGGCACGGGCATCGATGAGGAGAAACTGCGGCACAAGGCGGCGGTCATCGAGCGTGCGATCGAGGTGAACCAGCCGGACCGGCAGGATGCCGCGGATGTGCTGGCGAAGGTCGGCGGATTGGAGATCGCCGGCTTAGTCGGTGTGATCCTCGGTGCAGCGAGCAGACGCTGCCCCGTGGTGATCGACGGATTCATCTCGTCGGCTGCTGCGCTGGCCGCCGCGCGCATGGCGCCTCAATCCGTGTCGTATATGATTGCATCCCATCTGTCCGAGGAACGGGGGCATCAGAAAATGCTGGACTGCATCGGTCTGACCCCGGTCTTGCATGTGAATATGCGGCTCGGTGAAGGAACGGGGGCGGCTCTTCTCTTCCCGATCATCGACAGCGCGGCAGCGATCGTGAACGAGATGGCGACCTTTGACGGCGCAGGGATCTCGCGATAAGGGGATGTGATGCGGTTGATTACACTCGTTACGGGCGGCGCGCGCAGCGGCAAGAGCCGCTTCGCTGAGCAGCTCGCCCTGCGAATCAGCGAA
Organism: Insulibacter thermoxylanivorax; assembly: GCF_015472005.1. Taxonomy (NCBI): domain Bacteria; kingdom Bacillati; phylum Bacillota; class Bacilli; order Caryophanales; family Paenibacillaceae; genus Insulibacter; species Insulibacter thermoxylanivorax. The sequence continues at coordinate 48,448 of NZ_BMAQ01000048.1, forward strand.
CATTACAGTGCACCCGGATACTATATCGCCACGGCGGAAGCGGGCGATGGGGAGATGGCGGAGCGCATCGCCCGCCATCGGGAGCGGCGGGAGCAGTCGATGGCCGGCTGGCAGACGATCGAGGAGCCGTATGATCTCACTGGGCGTTTGGAGGAGATCGCCGGTACAGTGTCGGCTGAACCCGTGGTGCTCGTCGATTGCCTCACCCTGTGGTTATCCAATTGGCTGCTGTGTACGGAGCAGGATGATCCGGAAAGACGGATCGAGCAGCAAGTGAGTCATCTTCTTGCTGCGGCGAAAGAGCTGCAAGGCTGGCTGGTGATCGTGACGAACGAAGTCGGCGACGGCCTCGTTCCGGAATATCCGTTGGGCCGGATGTTTCGCGATTTGGCCGGCTGGATGAACCAGCGGATGGCGGAGCAGGCGGACCATGTCTTCCTGGTCACCGCCGGGATTCCCATTGAACTGAAGAGGGCGCGCTACCGGTTTGTCGCAGAGGATTTTTGTCTGCGTTGAGGTGGAGAGATGCTTGTTTATTCGCTGCAGGAGATACTCCTGATCGTCATTCTGGCAACGGCAGTGGACTGGCTTATCGGTGATCCGAAGCGCCTCGTCCACCCTGTGGTCTTGATCGGCAGGCTGGTCCGCTCCCTGGAGCTTCAGCTATATCGTGAACATCCCGGAGATGAAGGTCTTACTTCGGCTCAGGCAAGACGGCGCGGCATTCTCCTGCTGGCAGCGACACTTTTCACAGCAACTGCGGTTTGTTACGGATTGGTCGAGATCTGCAGACTGATCCATCCTTGGCTTGCTTACGCTGCGCATGTCTGGCTGATTTCTACGACGATCGCGGTCAAGGGACTGAAACAGGCTGCTGAAGAAGTATACCAACCTCTGTTGCAAGGGCGTTTGGAGGAAGCGAGACAGGCTGTGGGGAGGATCGTCGGCCGCGATACGGAGCAGATGGATGAAAGGGAAGTGGTGAGGGCGGCTGTAGAAACCGTGGCGGAGAACACCGTTGATGCTTATGCCGCCCCGGTCCTGTGGGCACTTGTCGGCGGCGCGCCGCTGGCGATGATGTACCGCGCGGCGAACACCCTCGATTCGATGGTCGGTTACCGCAATGACCGATACCGTTGGTTCGGCTGGGCCTCGGCAAGGTTTGACGACCTGTGTAATTATCTCCCCGCTCGCTTGACCGGCTTGTTGATGGTCGGCATGAGCGCCTTGCATCGGCAGATGTCTGCGAAGCGGGCACTGCTCGCGATCCTGTGCTTCGCGGAGAAGCATCCCAGTCCGAACAGCGGCATCCCGGAAGCGGCAGCTGCTGGGGCTATGGGCGTGGAACTTGGCGGTGTGAACAACTACGGCGGCATCAAGAGCGAGCGGGCGCGTCTGGGATGGCCGCTTACGCCGCTTGCAGCAGGCCATATTCGCGGTGCAGTCTGGTTGCTTATGGCATGCAGCTATGGATGGACAGGAGGTCTGGCGGTGATATGGGCAAGTCTTACATTCGCCGGCTGATCGATGCTTGTGCGGCGGCATTTCAGCTGTTGACGCGGATCCCCGTACCTTATCAGCCTCGATACAACGAAGAAGTCCATCGGCGGAGCGTTGTGTTCTATCCGCTGGTGGGGATGGTAATCGGCGCAGTGCTCATGATCCTGTACGATGGGCTGCCGCTTCTGTTGCCCGCAGAGGCATCGGCGGTGCTGCTCCTCATCGTCTGGATCATGCTTACTGGCGGACTGCACCTCGATGGATGGATGGACACAGCGGACGGGTTGCTGAGCCACTGCTCCCGCGAACGCAAACTGGAGATCATGAAGGACAGCAGGGTTGGAGCGATGGGCGTCATCGCTTGCGTGTGCTACCTGCTGCTGAAGGCCGCGCTGCTTCACGCGCTCATTAAAGAATCAGTTGTCCGGCTGCTCCCGCTCTGGATCATCCCGATCTGGAGCCGTTTCTTGATGACCGCTGCCATTGCTTGGTGGCCTTATGCCCGCGGTGAGCAAGGCGGCATGGGAGCTCTGGTGCAGCAAGCGGGAAACCGGCATGTGTTGCCGGCGCTGTTCACGGCCGTCGCCAGCTCTTATCTGTTATGGACGCTGACTTTGTTCATTGCAGACGTGGGGCTTCCGCTGAACCAGTTTACGATGTTCCTGATCGGCGCGATCGTCTTAACCTTCACGTTGGGACTGGGTGCTGCATATGTGATCGGCCGGAAGTTAGGCGGACAGACAGGGGATACATATGGAGCGCTTAATGAGTGGATGGAACTCATCTTGTTATTGGCAGCAGTGGTTGCCGCCGTCCATGTACCGATATGAGAGGATGCCGCTGATGAACTTGTCAGGGAATGCGGATCAGGCGAAACCGCTCGGATTGAAGGAGAGGATGCGAAGATGATGTTAGAGCGATTTGGGCACGGCGGGGATTGGCATACGGCAGCGGATCTCTTCGGCGAACGGGAACAATGGCTCGATTTCAGCGCGAACATGAATCCGCTGGGGCCGCCGCCGCATGTACATGAAGCGCTGCGATCCGCTTGGCAGACGATTACCCGATATCCTGATCCGGCTGTACGGGAGTTGAGGGAGAAGCTGGCTTCCCATCACGGTATCAGCCCGGATAATATTCTTGTCGGCAACGGCGCAGCGGAGTGCATCGATCTGGCGATGCGGGTATTGAAACCGCGGAGACTTGGACTGGTACGGCCTGCATTTAGTGAGTATGAGGAGGCAGCAGCGAAGCTCGGCTGTGAGCTCCATGAAGTATACTTGAAGACGGAGAACAGCTTCGTTCTTGAAGAGGATCTCGCAGTCAGACTCAGCGATTGCTGCGATACGGTGATCCTCGGCCATCCGAATAATCCCACAGGACAGTTGATCCCGGGAGCATCCTTACGTATTCTCTTATCCAGCGGCTCAAAACTTATCATCGATGAGGCTTTTTTGGATTTTTCGCAGGAGGAAGAAACCCTCTCGCTAATACCTGAAGCGGCGCGAAGAGAGGGACTCATCGTCATCCGTTCGATGACCAAATTCTATGCGATACCGGGATTGCGCTTAGGCTACGCCGTAGCTGATGCAGCGTTGATTCGCGAGATGCAGAAGCTGCAGGTGCCGTGGAGCGTCAATGCGATGGCGCAAGCAGCGGGCATCGCTGCACTGGAAGACTCGGAATATGCAGCTCGGACGAAACAATGGTTAGCTGATGAACGGCCATGGCTGACGCAAGCGCTGAAGGGGTTGGGTCTAACGGTATATTCGGGAATGCCGAATTACATCTTATTCGCTCTTCCGGAGGACTCGCCGTGGACGGCAGCATCCCTGCAGCAGGCACTTGGCAGGAAAGGCATCTTAATCCGCGATGCGTCGCACTTTAGAGGATTGACGAATAAATTTGTCCGTTGTGCGGTAAGGGATCGCAAGGACAATGAGGTCTTGATCGTCGAGATGCGAAAGCTGCTCGCAGCTCATCCATGACGGCGGATGAACAGGATGGTGAAGTGCAAAAAAATGTGAATAATCATATGCGAATATTCAAATGAGGCTTATAAGCTTATCAGGAAAGCTTTATGAGCAGGTACCAGTAGTAAATCAATGTATAGGCGGGCGTGAGGCGTATGAGCGGATCGATATGGCAAGCGTTTGAGATGCATCAAAGTGTATCACGAAGAAGGGGCGGCGGAGATGACGAAACAAACTGTGAAAGCGGCAACCATCATGCTGCAAGGCACGGCTTCAGATGTGGGCAAAAGTGTGATGACAGCGGCGTTATGCCGGATCTTCAAACAAGATGGGTATCGGACAGCGCCTTTTAAATCCCAAAACATGTCCATTCATACATACAAGACCAAGGACGGCGGTGAGATCGGAGCGTCCCAGGGCATGCAGGCGGCGGCCTGCGGCATCGAGGCGGATGCGGATATGAATCCGATCCTCCTTAAGCCGTGCGGGGAGATGCGCTCGCAGGTGATCTTGCGAGGCAGGCCGCTGGCCGATCTGGATGCCCGCGCTTATTATCGGGAGGGGTTTCTAGATGAAGCACAGATCGCGGCAAGGCAGTCGCTGGACCGGTTGCGCGAACAGTATGAGATCGTCGTCATCGAAGGCGCGGGCAGTCCGGCGGAGATCAATCTGAGGGACCGCGATATCGTCAACATGCGGGTGGCTGAGTGGGCGGAGGCCCCAGTGCTGCTTGCAGCAGATATCGATCGCGGCGGGATGTTCGCATCAGTCGTCGGTACGCTGGAACTTCTGGAAGCGCATGAGCGGGCAAGGGTAAAGGGCATCATCGTAAATAAGTTCCGCGGCGATGTTTCGCTCTTGCTGCCCGGCATCCGCTGGCTGGAGGAGCGCGCCGGTATTCCGGTTGTCGGGATCGTTCCTTATCTTCCCGATTTGCGGTTGGCGGATGAGGATTCTCCGGCGGAGTTCGACCGTTTGGCCGACCATGTCAGGCAGGCCGTTGATATGAGCCGGATCTATACGATCATGGGTTTGAACCAAGAAGGGAGGAACAAAGGATGAAGATCTATACACGCGGCGGCGACACCGGTCAGACTTCGCTCATCGGTGCCCGTACAGCGAAGGATGATGTGCGCGTGGAGGCCTATGGAGCCGTTGATGAGCTGAACAGTTTCGTCGGCCAGGCGATCAGCGTCCTCGATGACCGCTGTGCGGATCTCAAGGAACATCTCATCGAGATCCAGCATGAGCTGTTCGACTGCGGGGCGGATCTGTCCCTGGCCAAACAGGGCACCAGGCCGTATCGCGTACATGCGGAGATGACGAAGCGGCTCGAGGAGCTGATCGATCGATATGATGCGGAATGCCCGGAGATCCGGCGCTTCATCCTGCCCGGCGGCACGCAAGGCTCGGCTCTTCTGCATGTCTGCCGCACGGTATGCCGCAGAGCAGAGCGGCGGATCGTGACCCTGGCCCGCCAGCAGTCGATCAACGAAGAAATTCGCAGGTATATCAACCGTCTGTCGGACTTTTTCTTCGTGGCAGCCAGAGTGGTCAATGTGCGGGCCGGCATCGGCGATGTGGAGTATATCCGCAGTGAAGAGGTGTTTCGCGCAAAGGGGGATTCTAATTCATGAAGATGAAGGCATCTAATCAGGCTTCTATGCGAGGCTCTAAACGGACTTTGCCAACAGGGAAATGCAGGATCTGGTTTGACCGCGAGGCAGCGGTATGGGAAGAGGCGCTTCCGATCGGCAACGGACGGCTTGGGGGCATGGTGTTCGGCAGGATCACCCAAGAGCGGATCGGCTTAAACGAAGATTCCGTCTGGTACGGCGGTCCCCGGGACCGCAACAATCCCGACGCTGCCCGTTATCTTCCGGAGATTCGTAAGCGCTTGCGCGAGGGGCGGCTGCAGGCAGCGCAGGAGCTGGCGCGCTTCGCATTGTCCGGAGTGCCGGAGACGCAGCGCCACTACATGCCGCTTGGCGATCTCCTCCTGCAGTTTCAGCATGAAGGAGCCGCTGGCGGCGATGCGGCCGATCCCGATGCGGCGGATTATATCCGCGAGCTGGATCTGTTCAGCGGCGTGGCGACGGTGCGATATACCGTTGGCGGGATCATGTATACACGCGAGATCTTCACCAGTTATCCGGATCAGGTGATGGTCATCCGCTTAACCGCTGACCGGCCGGGCAGCATCTCAGTCACTGCCCGTCTTACGCGCGGCGATGCTAGGTACTTCGATGAGCTCGTCCGGACAGATCACCGGACCATCGTTATGAGGGGCAACTGCGGCGGCACCGGGGGCATGGACTTTCGCGCAGCATTAAGGGCAAAGGCCGAGGGCGGCAAGGCGCAGATCATCGGCGAACATCTCCTCGTGCGAAAGGCGGATCAACTGACGCTGCTGCTGGCGGCCGGCACGACCTTCCGCTTCGAGGACCCTGAGCAGGAAGTTCTGCGCATCCTGGATGCCGCTGACCAACATGAATATGCCGAGCTTAAAGAACGCCATATCACAGACTTCCGCTCGTTGTCCGAACGTTCGGTGCTGCAGCTGTCTGCGGATCCTGAGCTTGAGGCCCTGCCGACGGATGTCCGGCTTGAGCGGATGAAGCAGGGACAAGCGGATGAGGGGCTGATCGCTGTTTACTATCAATTTGGCCGCTATTTGCTGATCTCCAGCAGCCGTCCGGGTTCACTGCCGGCCAATCTGCAGGGCATCTGGAACGAGCATATGCGGCCGCCCTGGGACAGCAAATATACGATCAATATCAATACCCAGATGAACTATTGGCCGGCGGAAATATGCAACTTGCCCGAATGCCATGAACCGCTGTTCGATCTGATCGAGCGCATGCGCGAACCGGGACGGCGAACGGCACGGGTGATGTATGGAGCACGGGGATTCACCGCCCATCACAATACCGATATCTGGGCGGATACCGCTCCGCAGGACATCTATATGCCGGCGACCTATTGGCCGCTGGGAGCCGCATGGCTGTGCCTGCATCTATGGGAGCACTATCTCTATACGATGGATATTGAATTCCTTAAACAAGCCTTGCCTGCCATGGAAGAAGCGGCGTTATTCTTCGCAGATTATCTGGAAGAGACGGAAGACGGCCGGCTTGTGACAAACCCCTCGGTCTCGCCGGAGAATACCTATATCCTGCCGAACGGGGAAAGAGGGCAGCTATGCATCGGCGCTGCGATGGACAGCCAGATCTTGCATGAGCTGTTCACCGCTTGCCTTGAAGCTTACCGGATCATCGGCAGCGAGCACGAACTCCGCGGCACGTTTGAGAATATTCTGGCGCGCCTGCCTCAGCCGGCGATCGGCAAGCACGGGCAGATCCTCGAATGGCTGGAGGATTATGAGGAAGCGGAACCGGGGCATCGTCATATCTCCCACCTGTTCGCACTGCATCCGGGGAGGAGGATTACCGTCCGCGGCACGCCGGAATTGGCACAGGCCGCGCGGGTGACGCTCGAGAGGAGACTGGCCCACGGCGGCGGACATACGGGCTGGAGCCGCGCGTGGATCATTAATTTCTGGGCGCGATTAGAGGACGGTCAGAAGGCCTATGAGAATGTTTGCGCTTTGCTCGCCCATTCGACCTTGCCGAATCTGTTCGACAATCATCCGCCCTTCCAGATCGACGGCAACTTCGGCGGCACCGCCGGGATCGCTGAGATGCTGATGCAAAGCCATGCCGGAGAGATCCATCTGCTGCCGGCACTGCCTGCTGAGTGGCCCGCAGGCCGCATCAGCGGACTTCGCGCCAGAGGCGGTTATGAAATCGATCTCGAGTGGGAGGAAGATCAGCTTAGAGAGGCGCGGATTCGCAGCTTACGTCCCGGCGTATGCCGTGTAAGGGCGGCAGGCTCATTCCGGGTGTTCCACAATGATGAACCCGTAGAGGTACGCATCGCCGAAGACGGCGTCATCGAGTGGCAGGCGGCCGCCGGGGCGGAGTATGTGCTGTGTTAGGCATACGCTCTTAGTTAGATAGAAGCAATGCAAGATGCAAGAAGATAATCCGCTGCTGCGCATCGTTGATTGGCTTACGGTTTGTTCGACAGGAAGCGCAAGCGGGTTATTTTTGCTGACCTATAACAGTCCCCATAGCCAATCGATTCGCCAGATAAGGAGTGCAAGGAGAACTCCCAGCGCGATGACCAGCATGATCTGTTTCGGAGATTGATACAGGATGATCACCGTAGCGAGGAGGAGCAGAAGTTCTAACGGGTACGTGATATCCCAATACCAGAATCCTATACTAAAGGCCTGTCGAAACATCACCATGAATACGATCGAAGAGATCAATACCGCGATGAACCCCCTCCCCTTCGCATACCAGCACACCACTGCCAATATGGGTGAGAGCATCGTCATACCGATCCAGATCATCATATAGGACTTCGGATAGAAGCCGGCCACAAGCACCGTGTATAGATAGTAACTGCCCACCATTCCCGCCAGGAACCCAAAAACATGGAGAGCCGCTCTGAGGGGCGATCGGCTGTATACGGATATGGACACTGACAGGAAGATCCAGACTCCTATGCGCGAGAAGAAGTTTCGCAGATCCAGGGCTTCTAGGAAAGCAGGCAGTTCATTGCTCGGCGTTAGATCGAGCACCTTGGAGAGGATCCCCATCCCGATTCCTGCGGCAAAGATCAGCGCAGAATAGAGCATGGCGCGCGGCAGCGGCAAGCGGCGGCCGGGTCTTCGAATGCCATCCAGAAAATCTCCCATGATTTCCTCCGAACAATCAGATATGACATACCAATAAATAACAAACCATTTGTTATTATATTACGTTTGCTTGCAGGCTTCCACTAAAACATTTTGCAAACAAAACAATGGAAAATTAGACGGATTGGGTAAAAATGCATTTATTATTTCTTCTTGTCCTTATATAATTAAGTCATACGCTAATAAATTAACAATACTATGTGATTTAAAAGGGAAGTTCCCTCGCCGCCGAGGCCTTCGCACCGTTATCTTCCCCAGCGTTGGAAGCGGTTCCATCGGTGACCGCAGATTTTCAAGTTCAATGACCGCGGCGAATGGAGCCTCATCATCGACCGCTTCGCTGAAGGCAAGGGATATCTGCATCAACTGGAGGGATTGAGCTTTGAAAATCACGAACATCCGAGAGATTGAAGTGCAAGCAGCAGCCGGCAGAGAACTCTTGCTGCCGAAGACAGTGGAAGTGGAATTGGAGGGCGGGATCATCGAACGGTACCCGGTGGAGTGGGAGCAAGTGGACACCTCTCTGCTGGCTGGACCGGGGGAATTTGTCATGGAGGGTGAGATCGTCGATGATGATTACCCGAATCCTTTGATTGAACAGCGTGCCGATCCTTATGTGCTGAAGCACACGGACGGCTATTACTACTTCACGGCATCGGTGCCGGAATATGACCGCATCATCCTGCGGCGGGCCAAGACGATCGCCGGTCTCGCAGCGGCTGAAGAGAAGGTGATCTGGCGCAAACATGATCAAGGGGAGATGGGCAGCCATATCAGGGCGCCTGAACTGCATTATATCGATGGGCGTTGGTATATCTATTTTGCAGCGGGGACGGCAGAGGACAAATGGCACATCCGCCCCTATGTGCTTGAATGCGTCGATGAGAATCCGCTGACGATTATTGAACATCTATGCCCAAAAAGCTCCGCTGCCCGCTAAGCGGCGGAGCAACGGAGTTCAAGCTCCTAAAGTGTTCATCTTTCGAAGATTTCTAAGATCCTGTCGATCAAGTCATCAAGGGTTCTTCCGTTCATTGTTTTCGAAAATCCATCATCTACAGCTGATAGGACATACTGATCATCAACTATATAATACGTTCCGAATCGAGTGAAAAAATATTTACCTTCATGAACATCTTTACCTTTAGCAATTCCGGTGATTATTGACATTCCCGGCTTCAATGCTGGTTCATATCCAACGAAGGCTGCATTATAAACGATGGGGATGGTGTCTTCTACAGTTTCTCCTGCAACATGCTTGATAACTTTGAGCTCATATTGTTTAAAGCTTGCTGTTGAATTTGAAAGACCTTGGCTTTTCGCTTTATCGTCAATAACTTGATCCGTCGTTCCAGGTTTTACTAGTTCTACAGTATACTCGGGAAGTTCAGATACAACCTCGCCAATCACAACTGTTTCTGAACGTTCCATTATACTTTCAAAAGTAGGCCTATCCATGGAAGTAAAGGGGGGATCTTCATTATATGCGAGATATTCCTTTCTGAGATCCACCAATCTTTCTTGTGATAACATGTTGGGTTTATGCAAATGTTGCTGATAGATGATTATTGCGAGAATTAGAACTGCTGCTAGGAGAATAAAACTCAACACACCGAGAGTTACATGTTTTTTTAACATGATCATCACCTCTTCTCATCAATATTTATTTTTTAAGTCGTCTATGTCATGCTGACGGGGTGGATAATAACCTGCGTTTAGCGTCTTCTAATGACTCAATAGTTATACCATCGGTAGATGTCATATCACATACGCCTAGTATGTTTAAAAAAATTAAATATCCAAAACGATTATCCCAATATGATGATGTTGTTGTTGACAAGTCAACCGTGGAGGTAGAAAAAGAGACTCTATCGATTTTAACTTTTTGAGAGTATGTTGACCACATATAGGAAGCGGTTACATATTGACCCGAATAATCATCATTTAAATAATCGCCATTCATTTTCATATAGGCTTTTCCAGATTCAATGGTTGCCCATTTTAATGGAATAGGTGTTCCATTAGGAGGCGTCCCTTCGTAGAAGATTTCATGTGCACTTACGGGCAACGCCATTAAGTAAAATAACTAAGGAGCAGAAAAGAAAAGGCTGTAAAATTCTTTTCATATCGAGACAACTCCTTTCAATAATATGAATATTTACTCACTCGTCGTAGATATAATAACATTATATTGAAAAAAATGTCGATAGATTCTTGGGATTATATAGATTAATTTACATAAGAAGATGCTAGATAACCTCATTTTATACGAAATTTAGGATAGAACCACCAGAATCTATCTGATTTTTAAAATTTTATCCGTTTTTTCGTACAAAACTGCTTTTCCGCACCATGGAATCGGGATTATCGACTCGACCATCTAAGAAAAACATGGCGTGTGCTGCTCGCATCACGATGGAAGAATACGAACGAATCAAAAATTGGGACTTCCCCAAACGGCAGGCGGAGAGTCCCTGCGATAGAAAGAGGTTGATCTGCTGTGAAAAAGAAATGGACCTATCAGCCGCCGGCGAACGGGTATCCGGAATGGAACAATAATCCGGAGATCTTCGAACTGAACCGCATGGAGCCCCATGCCTCCTTCACACCTTACGATACGGTGGATGAGGCGCTTGCGGGCAAGCGCTGGCAGTCCCGTCGTATCATGAGCTTGAACGGCACATGGCGCTTCGCCTTCGCGCCGAATCCGGACAGCCGGATCAAGGATTTCTATAAGATGGACTACGATACAAGCGGATGGGATGAGATCACCGTTCCCGGGAACTGGCAGCTGCAGGGATACGATTACCCGCAGTATACGAATACAGAGTATCCATGGAGCCGCAAGGATAAGATCAAACCGCCTTATGCACCGACGAACTATAATCCCGTCGGCTCCTACGTTCGCACCTTCCGCATCCCCGAATCCTGGGGGGATGATCCGGTCTTCATCAGCTTCCAGGGCGTGGAGTCGGCCTTCTATGTGTGGCTGAACGGAGAGTTCGTCGGCTACAGCGAGGACAGCTTCACGCCGGCGGAGTTTGATCTGACGCCGTATCTCCAAGAGGGCGAGAACAAGCTGGCCGTAGAGGTGTACCGCTGGTGTGACGGGAGCTGGCTGGAGGATCAGGATTTTTGGCGGTTGTCGGGGATTTTCCGGGATGTCTTCCTGTATTCGCGTGCGCCCGTGCATATCTATGATACGAAGATCCTCGTGGATCTGGACGAGGAATATCGGGATGCGGAGCTCACGGTGCGGACGAAGGTGCTGAAGTATGCCAATATACGTTCACAGGATGTCACCTTGCGCATCGCGCTCTATGATGACCAGCGGCAGGCGGTGCCCGGCGTACAGGCGGAGGCCAAGATTCATCTGAACGGCTCGGATCTCCACGAAGTGGAAGTGACCATCCCCGTGCCGAATCCGCGGAAATGGAGCGCGGAAGATCCGAATCTGTATATCTGTGTGCTGACGTTAACGGACGGATCCGGGAATCTGCTGGAGGCGATCAGCCAGCGGGTCGGTTTCCGCAAGTTCGAACTGAGGGACGGGCTGATGAAGCTGAACGGCAAGCGCATCGTCTTCAAGGGCGTGAACCGGCATGAATTCAACTGCCGCACGGGGCGGGCGATCAGCTGGGAGGATATGGAGGCGGACATTCGCCTGATGAAGGCCCATAACATCAATGCCGTGCGGACTTCCCATTATCCCAATCATCCATATTGGTATGATCTCTGCGATGAATACGGGCTGTATGTGATCGATGAGACGAACCTGGAGACCCACGGGCTGTGGCGCTATGGGCAGAAGGCCCTCGAGGACACGATCCCCGGCTCGCGGCCGGAATGGACGGCCAATGTGCTGGACCGCGCGAAGTCGATGTATGAGCGGGATAAGAACCATCCCTCCATCCTGCTCTGGTCGCTGGGCAATGAATCCTTCGGCGGGGATAACTTCCTTAAGATGCATGAATATTTCCACTCCGAGGACCCGACCCGTCTCGTGCATTATGAAGGGGTGGTCCATTGGCGGGAGAGCGAGGCCGCTTCCGATATCGAGAGTCAGATGTACACGCGTCCGGACCAGCTGGAATGGTTTGCACGACATAACACGCGCAAGCCGATCATTTTGTGCGAGTACAGCCATGCCATGGGCAATTCCTGCGGCGGTCTGCACAAGTATTGGGAACTGTTCGACAAGTATCCGATCCTCCAGGGCGGATTCATCTGGGACTGGATTGATCAATCGCTGATCGCGAAGACGGAGGACGGGACGGAATATTTCGCCTACGGCGGGGATTTCGGCGAGGAGCCAAACAGCGGCAACTTTTGCGGCAACGGTCTTCTCTTTGCGGACCGCAGCATCACGCCGAAGCTGTATGAGGTCAAGCGCTGCTATCAGAATATCAAGTTCAGCGCTAAGGATTGGCACAAGCAAACCTTCAGTGTGAAGAACGAACATCTCTTCATCGGCCTCTCCCGCTATGTCCTGTGGTGGGAACTGCTTGCAAACGGAGAACCGATCCAGCGCGGCGAACTTAAAGTCGATGCGGCACCCGGGGAAGAGGCGGTTGTGCACATCCCTTATAACTGCCCGCAGGGCAGCACGGCCGATCAGGAGATGGTGCTGACGCTGAGCCTCGTTCAGCGGGAGGATGCGGACTGGGCGCCGCAGGGCCATGAGGTCGCCTTCGAGCAGTTCATCCTGCCGATGCTGGGAGAGGCGGAGGTTGTGGAGCAGCCGTGTCCTGAGGAGGCAGCAGGACCGCTGGGCGTCCAGGATACAAGCGAGGAATGGATCATCACCGGCGACGGCTTCAGCCTCGTCTTCAACAAAGCATCTGGTGCGCTCACCTCTTATGCGGTGCACGGCAAACAGCTGCTTCGCTCGCCGCTTATCCCGAATTTCTGGCGGGCGATGACTGACAATGACCGGGGCAACAGGCTGCATGAGCGCAGCGCGGTGTGGCGGGACGCGGGCGAAAGGCGCGTGCTGCGCAAGCTGGCGCTGCAGAAGAGAGCGGGTCATGTGCGGGTGCATACCGTTTACAGTCTGCCTTCAGCCGGAGATTCGCTGTGCACGCTTGTGTATGACATCTATGCGGATGGGCGGATCGAATTGGATTATGCCCTGGATCCGGCAGCAGGGATGCCGGAACTGCCGGAAGTGGGCCTGCTCTTCGCGATGGACGGCGCCTTCGATACGCTGTCCTGGTATGGCAAAGGGCCGCATGAAACCTATTGGGATCGGCAGCTGGGAGCGAAGCTCGGCCGCTACACCGGCAAGGTCGCGGATCAGCTCATGCCTTATCTTCGCCCGCAGGAAAGCGGCAATAAGGTGGAAGTGCGGGAAGCGTCGATCACCGATGCGGCCGGCAGCGGGCTTAGGATCACAGGCCAGCCGAAGTTCGAATGGAATGTGCTGCCGTATACCCCTTGGGAACTTGAGGAGCATGATCATGGGTATAAGCTGCCCGCAAGCGATAAGAGCGTCGTGCGCATCATCGCTCATCAATCCGGCGTCGGCGGAGACGACAGCTGGGGGGGCGCGGCCGCATGAGGAATATACCTTGCCAGCCAACCGCGTCTATCGCCTGAAGGTGACGCTGGCGGGGGTGTGAATGGAAGAGAACCTGTCCTCTTAAGAGGCAGGTTCTTATTTCGTTTTCATGGACGTCTGCTATAGGGGGAAAGTCCTGAGTGCCAGCTGACGAATACCCGATGCGCGAAAACAAGTCCAAATCCGTAAAGAATAGTACTTATGATTCGACACGATCATTGGATTTTCATATAGGACTGAGCATGGAGCTGCTCGAATCTTGTCTTGCATAAAATAGATTATTCTTCCTATTTATTACTGAAAATGCCAATAGTATATTTACAGATAGAAGGAAGTTAAATAGAGTGAAAAAAATAGGTTCGATGATAATCACAATGAAAGGGGGTGTTGATGATGAGCCTGAACAACAAGCAATGGGAACCTGCTGCGAAGAAGAGCCTTCTGAAGTCGGCGGGCACTGGACTCGTAAAGTCTGCAGGCTGCATGGGATGCTGGGCAGCGAAGAGCATACCGATGACCCGTGTATGTTGGCTGCCGCATCCGGTTATGCGAGCGACCTAATGTTGATCATAACAATCTGCTTTGGGAGCGGCTATGCCGTTCCCATCCCAATTCTGACAAGGGGGCGAATCCGATGACAGATCTGCTGCAACAGGATCCACTGAAACCTGAATTAACGGTGCATCTGCAGCCGCACAGTGCGATCATCCTCGACCGCAAGAGCATGTACTATGGCTGACTGCGATTGTGGTTTGCATGTTGGGGCTCACTTGGTGGGTCTCTGCATATGGATACAGGAGAAGAACGGCCTTGGCCCTGGTGTTTACGGGCGCGTGTTTGATGATGTTGTTGCAGGGGTGGATAGCATGAAGGACAATCAATCGGAAGTATCCTTATCGCTTCAGAAGATCGCAGGCTCTAATGATCATATGCAGGTCGCAGCGGCGATGAGGGAAGTAAAACGATCCGGGAAAGATGCGCTGCCGGTGCTGATGGAAGCTTTGCACGGGGATGATCCGCTGCTCCGTGACATTGCTTGCGCGGTGCTGGGTGAGCTGGGCCCGGATGCAGCAGAAGCAGTGCCGAGATTGATCGAGCTGCTCCATATGGATGCCGAAGAGACGAGGATGGCGGCAGCACTCTCTCTTATGCGGATCGGCGCTGACAGCCTGCCTCTGTTGAAGGTGACGGCTGAACAAGGTGCTGGTCTGTCCAGATTTTGGGCGTGCTGGGCGATCGCCTGGCTGGATCCATCGTTATTGACATCCGAGATGATCACTTGTCTGAAAGCTGAGCAAGAACAGCCCACAAGTGCTGTTACGCCTTTCGCGGCGACGGAGGCGATCTGCAAGGTGATCGCTTGGCAGTTGAAAGAAGCAGACTGAGGTGGTGTGATGAATGGAAGCAGGACAGAAATTTCCGGATTTTCCGGAACATCTCGTATGGCTGAACGTTGCTGAGCAGGAGCAGGACACCTGGATCAGCCCCGGCTGCAGGTATTATCTGTTCTATTTTTGGTCGCTGGAATGTCCCGCTTGTCAGATGATCTGTCCGAGTTTGATCAAGCGCTGCGATGATCCAGCTAAGGTTCTGAGCATCTTCATCCATGTGCCGTTGTATGAAGGTGAGAAGTCCATTGAACGGGTCAAGGAGAAAGCGGTCAAGATGGGCGTCGCAGCACCGATTATTCTAGACCATCAATATGAAATGGCGTCCTTGTTCGGCGTTCAAGGCATCCCCAGCCTGTATCTGTTTGATCAGGAACGCAGGCTGATCTATGCCGGAATGGGGGAAGATGGGTATCATACTGCGATCCAGCATATCGATCATGCGACAACTGCATAGTAAGCGAACGGTCCGCGCTGTGGACAATTCGCAGGCGGCAGGCTGCTTGTTTAGGAAGCAGCCTGTTTGTGGTCATTGCCGACTCTGCTCAGCTGCATGATCTGCATGATCGTTGCCCAGATGACCGATGATGGCGCGGCTCCCCCAGATTGCGTTAAGCAGCATTAGGACGGCGGATAAGAGGAACAGGCCGCGGATGCCCACCCAGATGGAGAGCACACCGCTGATCGACGGCCCGATGAGATTGCCGAGGCTTAAGAAGGATTGGTTGAAGCTGAAGGCCCGGCTGATCATCGTATCAGGTACATTGCGCCGGATGAGAGCATTCACGCTGGGCATGAGGCCGCCGATGAACAAGCCCTGCAGGAAGCGAACGATGAGCAGCTGCCAAACATTATGTACGAAGGCTTGCGGAATGAAGGACAGACCGGTGCAGATGAGAGAGATGCGCAGCACCTTCTCCGAGCCGAAGCGGTCTCCCATTCTGCCCAGGATGGGTGCGAAGATCACATTCGAGAATCCGCTGATGGAACTGACGAGTCCTGCATAGAAGGCTAGACTCGGTACTGGACCATGCATCTCTTCGATGAAGACCGGCATGAGCGGCATCGTGCCTGTCAGCGCTAACTGTGTAATGAACGTAACGGTGTACATGGCGGGGATTCCGCGGAAAGCGATGATCTGACGGAAACCGGCCAACACCGATACATTCGGTTCTTGTTTCGCCTTTTCGACGTCGAACTTCTCGCGTACGACCAGCATTGTCAAGGTTGTGGCTGCTAGCAGCAGGGAGCCTGTGATGAAGAAAATGGTGCGGAAACCGAATTGGTCGGCCAGGAGTCCGCCGATAAAGGGCCCGATGATGGAGCCTGATACGGCACCGGATTGCAAGGTTCCAAGGGCGAATCCGCTTTTCTCCTTGGGGGTATTGGTCGCTACTAAGGCGTTGGCAGCCGGGATGAAGCCCGAGATGGTCCCGTTAAGCAGCCGCAGGATCAAGAGGTGCCAGACATTGGTCGATAGTCCCAAGAGGATGTTGACGATCGCCATGCCGAAACCGCTGCGCAGCAGCATGATCTTACGGCCATAGCGGTCGGATAGCTTGCCCCAGATCGGCTGGAATAGAAAGGCTGTGACGAAATTAGCAGAGAATACAAGTCCGGCCCATACGGAGATCTCATTGGGATCAGTGACGCCTAATTCTTTGATGTACAGAGAGAGAAAGGGAAGAACCATGGACATGCCCGACATCTGCAAGAAGGTCCCGACCCACAGGACACCTAGATTGATTTTCCATCGTTCCATATATTTTCTGTCATCTCCATCGTGGCTATAGTGATTCGTGCTTCGATTACAAGTTCATATTGCTATATTATAACACAGCGATTCATTGATTATCGTCAAGAATCAGGTACAATGAGGTACAATGGGAGGCATCACCATGTATGAGTATGGGGAGGGATAGAGGGATGGGTCGGACAGGGCAGATCGCGATTCTAGTGAATCATCTGGGCAACCCGTTCGAGGCATCGCTTGTATCCAAGGTCGAAGCGGAAGTGCGAGAGCGCGGATACACGCTGCTGCTTCACACCTATCGATCTGATTTGGAACAAGAACTCGCGGCGATGCTTGCCAACCGGATCGACGGCCTGATCTTGCTTGGCCAGACGCTGCAGGATACGACGGTTGTGATGCTGCAAGAGCGGTCGATTCCGATTGTATCCCTGCTAAGGCCGGCTTGGGATCACAACGGGATCGAACATGTGGATCTGGACTGGCTGCAGGTCATGCGGAAGACGATCGAGTATCTGCAGTCCAGAGGGCATCATCGGATCGGGTTCATGGCGAACGGCAATCCCGCACATTATCACACCCATCGGTTGTCGGCTTTTATCCAGGCGATGAAATTATGCAAAGCGGAGTTCCAGCATGACTATGTAATCAGCGGCGGAGGCACGTATCTCAAGGCGTATGACGCGATGGAGCGGTTTCTGAGGAGCAGGGACTTGGCGTTCACGGCCCTGGTCTGTGCGAATGACCTGATGGCGATCAGCGCGCTGGCTGCCTGCCGCAACAACGGCGTGCGTGTTCCAGGGCAGCTGGCGATCATCGGCTGCGAAGACATCCTGATGTCCTCGGAGACCAATCCGCCCTTGACAACGATCCGATACACACGGGATACGCTGGCACAAGGCGCCGTCCGGCTGCTGTTCGCGAAGATAGACGGCGGTGAAGCGGGCATCCCGAAAGCGGACATCCCGCAAGTTGAGGGTTACTTGCTCATCCGCTCTTCGGGATAAAGCTCCTACGCGGGTGTCTGGTGCAAGTGTCTGGCGCAGGTAAGCATCGGCGGACTGCAGCACATAATTCGCAAGCGGATCGTCCATCTTATGGAGGAAGTGATCCACAATTTGCGAAGGAGTGTTGAAGATGCCGTTCGGAGCACACGAAACGATGGAAGTCCATGAGATCTTAAATGAGAAGATCAATATGATCAACCATTTTGCCTGGTATATGCAGAACTGCCAGGACCCGCAGCTGCGCAATATGATCGAGCGTCATATGCAGACGATCGTATCGTCCTATGATGAATTGGTCCACTATACCCATGACTATTCCAGAGCGCGGCCGCAGGCCTACGGCATGCCGCATACGTCGCCGCAGCAGATCAACTATGGGCTGGACCATCCGAGCAGCAAGGCGCCTAATCTGCATGGTCAATGGAATGACACGATGATCGCATCGGCGGTGCTGTGCGCCCATAAGAACTCTGCGAAGAATCACATGATGGCATCGCTGGAAATCGCTGATCCGAATATCCGCCAGATGTTGGTGAACGGCGCGGTATCCTGCAGCAATCAAGCGTATGAAGTCTTCCGATACATGAATGAGCGCGGGATCTATCAAGTGCCGAAGATGAATGATCATACAGCGAAGACCTTCCTCCATACCTATCAACCGGCGATGCAGCAGATGAACCAAACGTTGAATCAACAACCGCAGCTGTATTGATCTCTACTCAATGCATATAGGCTTGAGCTCTAAGCTGCCCTTCATTATTCGAGGGCGGCTTTGTTTATTCCACATATTTGCTTTCAGACGACAAAATCAAACAAAAGATCCCAAATAAAACGCTTACAACGATCTTTTAAATCCCCTATCATTTCCTATACAATAGAATAGAAACACATAACCCTAAGAACAGCGGCTCTGCTCGCAAGATGAACGGAGTGCGGGAGCGGATTCAGGGTTCCATGGCTTGCGCGGCATGCCAAAGCCGCAGTGATTCATCTAGGAAGGGAAGAAGGTACATATGCGGATTGGACAAGATTTGGCCGGGCGGAGCGGACGATGGGTAGTTTGATGATTCGTTTCGCCATCGGTTTAACTGGCAGCTTGGTCATCGCGCTGTTGGCCTATTGGCGGCGATCGCTGAGCGGATCAGGAGCTGCGGCGGCGGTGGTGTTGGGGACGGCGTTGTATACATTGACCACGTTAGCCTGGTATGGGGCGTTGATTGCGTTTTTCGTAAGCTCAACGGTATGGTCCAAGGTGAAGCGCGGCCATAAGGCAGAAGCAGAGCGGCACTATGCGAAGGGCGGCCGGCGGGATGCCGGACAAGTTGCTGCCAATGGCGGCATCCCCCTGCTGATGGCCGTCGGCTGGACCATCTTCCCACATCCGGCTTGGTGGTACGCATATTTGGGTGCTTTGGCCGCGGTTACCGCCGATACCTGGGCAACGGAACTCGGCGCCCTCAGCCGCAGGAAGCCGCGTTCGATCATCACGGGCAAACGGGTGGAGCCGGGGACCTCGGGCGGAATAACCCTCTTCGGGCTTGCCGCTTCCTGTGCAGGCGGCGCCTTCATCGGCGTGACCGCCTATGGGTTGGCGTTGTTAAGCGGTGAGGCAGCGAGCAGCATCGGTCTAAGCGAGGGCATAAGCATGGGTATGGCCGTGAGCGCAAGCGAGAGCACGAGCATGAGCACAAATATGAGCATGAACATGAGCATGAACATAAACGGTCTTGCAGGGTTCCTCCCAGGCTTGCTGCTCCTTCTGATCTGCGGGCTTGCAGGTTTGATCGGCTCTCTGTTTGATTCTTTCCTCGGAGCAACGGTGCAGGCTGTCTATCGCTGTGCGAGCTGCAAGAAGCTTGTTGAGAGGGATATACACTGCGGCCGGCCTGCGGCACATGTCAGAGGCGTCCCATGGATGGGGAACGATCAGGTCAATGCTGCCGCCGGCATATGCGGAGCAAGTGCCGCTGTACTGATCGCTTGGCAGCTCGCCTTATAGTCTTATCGCGTAAGTCTGAATACAAGTCTGAATACAACATGCTGAAAGGAACGATACAACATGGATCAACGTACACAAGATTTGTTTCGAACATTAACGGAGCTGGCCGGCCCTTCCGGTTTTGAACATGAGGTTCGGAATTATGTGAGGGAACGGCTGCAGCCGGTGAGTGATGAGATCATCTATGATCGGCTCGGCAGCATCTTCGGCGTTCGCCGCGGCGATCCGCAGGGTCCGAAGATCATGGTAGCCGGACATCTCGATGAAGTCGGATTCCTCGTAACCGCCGTTACGGAGAAGGGATTGCTGAAGTTCCAGACCCTGGGCGGCTGGTGGAGTCAGGTGCTGCCGGCGCAGCGGGTGGAAGTCATCACGGAGCAAGGGCGCATTCCCGGTGTGATCGGTTCGATTCCGCCGCATCTGCTGGACGAAGGACAGCGTAATAAGCCGATGCCGCTTGAACACATGTACATCGATATCGGTGCTGATTCCCGGGAAGATGCGGAGCAGTTAGGTGTTCGTCCGGGATTGCCGGCGGTTCCCGTATGCCCGTTCACGCCGATGGCTAATCCGAAGAAGATCATGGCGAAGGCTTGGGATAACCGCTACGGCGTCGGCTTAGCCATCGAGCTCTTGGAAGCCGTGAAGGATATTGAGCTGCCGAACCAGCTCTACGCCGGTGCTACCGTACAGGAAGAAGTCGGCCTGCGCGGCGCGGAGACAGCGGCCAGACTGATCAATCCCGATCTGTTCTTCGCTCTTGATGCGTCTCCGGCCAATGACACAGGCGGCGATCCCAACGCTTTCGGACGGCTGGGGCATGGCGCGCTGTTGCGGATCTATGACCGCACGATGGTGACGCACAAGGGCTTGGTGGATTATATCCGCGATACGGCTGAAAGCCACGGCATCCGCTATCAATACTTCGTCTCCGCAGGCGGAACCGATGCGGGACGCGTGCACCTGAATGGAATCGGTGTGCCTTCCGCTGTAATCGGTATCCCGGCAAGATATATTCATACCTCGGCCTCGATCATCCATACCGATGATTATGATGCGGCGAAGGAACTGCTGGTGAAGCTGGTGACGAATATGGACCGGACGACCTTTGAAACGCTGATCAATTATGCCTAAATCAGTAAAAAACATCTGGAAAACATCTAGTAAATTTTAGATTTCTCACATATTATAGAAGTAACCCTCGAATCCGCTACCGAAAATATTCCAGGAAAGGAAGGTCGATGCCATGAATGGTCAAGGGCAAGGGATGATCTTCGTGTTTACCGGACCCGATGGGTCCGGCAGGAAGACGATCGCTGATATGGTAGGTTCCACGCTGGGCATGACGAAAGTGCTGTCCTATACGACACGCAAGCCCAGGGCTGGGGAAGCACCCGGCCAAGATTACTATTTCATCAGTGAGGAGGAGTTCGCACAGGCGGAAGCGCGCGGTGAATTTGTCGAAGCGGTGGAGATCAACGGCGTGCGCTATGGGATCAAGGAAGCTGAGATCGACGAGCTGTTCCAGAAGAAGAAATTCATCTATCTCATCCTGAACGCCCAGGGGGCCAAGATCCTTAAGGATAAGTACGGCGATCTGGTCACCCGGATCTTCATCTACATCGACAAGGAACTGGTGGTCGAACGCCAACGCAAAGCCGGTGCTTCAGAAGAACTCATCCAACAACATCTTGCCCATTATGACGAGGACATGTCTTACAAGGACGAGTGCAAATATTCCTTCGAGAACCTTGACTTGGCCCACACGGTGTTTGCAGTCTCGAATATCATCGACGCTTATATGAACCGCGGCCTTATAGAAAAAGACTAACTGCGCATCTGAGTATCTTGGCTGCTGAGCAGCAAACCGGTCAAGAAGCCCATCATAAGTTTCAATCATAAATTTGTCAGGATATCCATGAAGTGATTTCATCTTCGTGATGGGATTGCTTCATGAATATCCATTGTTGTTGGAACAGGTCCCGTTGGGGCTTTATTTTTTTGCGAAGATTTCTCCCTTCACCGCCTTTTCATCATTATCCCCTTCACTCAGGAAGGGGGCGGGATGAATGCGTTTATGGCGTTGCTCCTATGCTGAGTCGATACAAATTATCGTCTCAGCATCGTGTGAGCGCCGCTCCTGTGCTGAGTCGATAGTAAATGTCGTCTCAGCTCATGTGAGCACCGCTCCCATGCTGAGTCGACACATTCTATCGTCTCAACGCAACGCTTGGCTGACTCACCTGTTTCCTCTCACTCACTACTCTGCCCACTGCCTTGCTCACCGCCATACCCGACGCCATTGCCCTGCAGGCATGCGATGCTTCTCCCGCACACATAAAGGGCTGTCCAACAGTCACTCATCACTGACTTATCGGACAGCCCCTTGGTTATTTCGCTTGTACCAGTTGTTCCATCTCCTCGATCAGCTCTTGGAATACGCTCATCGCTTGCTGGATTGGTTCAGGTGTAGACATATCGACGCCGGCTCGCTTCAAGATATTGATCGAATAATCGCTGCAGCCGCTCTTGAGGAATCCTTTGTAGCGCTCCACCGCCGGTTCTCCTTCGTCAAGGATCTGCTTGGCGAAGCTCGCCGCAGCAGCGAAGCCGGTCGCATATTTGTATACATAGAAGCTCGAGTAGAAGTGCGGGATGCGCGCCCACTCCATCTCGATCGCCTGATCGACAGTCATCGCAGGGCCGTGGTATTTCTTGTTCAGATCATAATAGATCTCGCAGAGCAGCTGCGGCGTTAGGGACTCTCCCGCCTCCGCCTTCTCATGGATGATCTTCTCGAACTCAGCGAACATCGTCTGGCGGAATACCGTAGTGCGGAATTGATCCGCATAGTAAGTGAGGAGGTACAGCTTCTCCTTGTCGTCCGTTGATTTGTTAAGCAGATAGTCCATCAACAGCGCCTCATTAAGCGTTGAAGCCACTTCCGCCAGGAAGATGGTGTACTGTGCATTACGGTAGGTTTGATTTTGGTCCGAATAATAGGAATGCAGCGCATGACCCATCTCATGTGCCAAGGTGAACATGCTGTTCAAGTTGTCCTTATGATTCAGAAGGACATAGGGATGCGTACCGTATGCGCCCCAGCTGTATGCGCCGCTGCGCTTGCCTTCGTTCTCGTAGACGTCGATCCAGCCTTGATCGAAGGCCTCCTGCAGGATGTTCAAGTACTCTTCGCCAAGGGGCTGCAAGCCTTCCTTAACGGTTTGCTTCGCTTCCTCATAGGTGATCTCCATATCGAACTCTTCAACGAGCGGGACAAAAAGATCATACATATGGAGTTCATCCAGTTTGAGCAGCTGCTTGCGAAGTTCCAGATAGCGATATAGCAGCGGCAGATGCTCATGAATCGTATCGATCAGATTCGTATAGACTTCCTTCGGGATATTGTCATGGGACAGGGACATCTCCAGAGCCGAAGGGAATTTGCGAACTCTGGAATAGAAGATGTTCTTGGTTACATTGGCATTCAGAGTAGCGGCCAGGGTGTTTTTGTGCTTCGCATAGGTGGAATACATCGCGTCAAAAGCGTTCTTGCGCACTTCGCGGTTGCGGCTCTCCAGGAATTGGATGTACCGGCCGTGGGTTAATTCCACTTCTTCGCCTTTGTCGTTTTTGATGGTGGGGAACTTCAAGTCGGCATTGTTGATCATCGCGAAGATCGTGCTCGGCGCTTGCGCGATATTGCCCACTTGGGCCAGCAGAGCTTCCTCACTCTTGCTTAAGACGTGGGGCTTCTGGCGTTTCATCTCTTTGAGCGTCTGCTTATAGGGTGCAAACTCGGGATCGGCGATCAGCGCATCCAACGCCTCATCCGACAGACTGAGCACCTCCGGCGTGATGAACGATGTCGCTTCACTGACTTCCACGCTCAGCTTCTTCGCTTTGTCGGACAGGGCTTGATAGGTCGGATCTGCCATATTCTCATGATGGCGCATGTTCGCATAGACGTACAGCCGCTCGGTATGTAAAGAGATCACATCTTCTAAGGCAAAGCACATCTTCAGCATCTTGGGATCATGAAGCTTGCCTTGGTATTGCGCGAGTTCCTGCATCTTCGCTTTGACTTCTTCATATTCCTTGTCCCAGGCTTCTTGGTTCTCGAATAGATCTTCCAATCTCCACTGATGTTCTTTCGGAATCTCATGTCTTTTCGGTAGACTGCTCATCGGAATCCTCCTTTTAAGAATGATGTGAGGGAAATGCGTGTGTTTGGAATTGGCGTGAACGGCATCTGCATGCAGAACTTCGGCCTGTACAATGTCTGTATACAGAATGTCGGCCTGTAAAGCGTCTGCTTGTACACCTTGTATACGATCCGCGCGTCCCGCGCCGTGATGATCCCATCGGAAGCTTGTCGGCATGATGGCGAGTATGACGAATAAGACGAGCAAGGATAAGAAAGCACGATGCATGGCGGTCACCTTCAATACCAGTTTCCACCTATTATGACCGCCACGCTGGGGGATTATCCTGCCGTCATGAAGCGGGCGATGACCATCACGAAGGCGGCGGCGATGAGGAATACAGCAGTGACGGCCAAGGGCCGGCGCAGGCGTTCCGGTATGCGTTCGCGGTTCATGATGAGGACACCGCCTAATACGAATGCGACGATCGTGAATACGGCCAGTTCCATCGTACAACCTCAATCCTTATCATATTCATTCTCTATTAGGTTAGCACATGTTGGCATAAAGTTCGAGAGCGGTGCTGGAAAGGTGTGTGTCAAGCAATTGT
>NZ_BMAQ01000049.1 GCF_015472005.1 Insulibacter thermoxylanivorax
GCTAATAGCTTGATGAGCAAGACGAGTTCATTGGCTGCAAAGTCACTCGTCGCAATTCGATCAATGGAAAATCCACGCTTGGCTTCCTTGATGTAGTTTTCCATACAGCAGCGCTGGTTGTAGAAACGCCATAAGTCGATCGGTTCCCACTCCAGATTGGTGACGATCGCTTCGTATTGCCAGTCGGTGTCGAAGATGAGACGTGTTTGGCCGTCTTCAACCACTCGTGCCTTGCGGATGATCACGACACGACGTAACTTGTTCCAAGAAGTTGCTTTGTACAGGAGGGTAATGCCTTCGATGACCCACTCGTCCTCATCGACATAGCGTTTCCAGTAACGACAGGCGGCGACTTCGGCGGCGAGACGTTTCGTCCATTTTAGCTTACCAACGTAACCGATTCGCCTGCTCTCCCATAGTCGGTAGAAGTCTTCGCCTCCGAACCCTTTATCAAATCGGGCGTACTTCACCCTATGATCTTCGATCAGTTCGAACGTCTGCTCGAGGAAAGAAATAGCTCCGGTCGAAGAGTGTGTGTTGCCTGCCCGTAGGACGGCATTTAGGCATAAGCGGGACTGTCCTTCAAAAGCCAGTAAGGGATGGTAGCTCTTTCGACCCGGCTTGTGTGGATTGGTTCCTTTGGCAGCTCCTGATTGATCGCCATACACAGTCTCCACGGTAGAATCCAGATCTAAGATCAGGTCGCTGGGTAGGCACGGCTGAATCACATCCCGATTGATCTTCCGTAGATCCATCAGTAGATTCGGAGACGCCTTACGTAATCGCACCAATTCTTTGTACAGCAAGGAATGGTGTGGGCAGCGTCCACCGAGAAAACGCCTGACGA
>NZ_BMAQ01000050.1 GCF_015472005.1 Insulibacter thermoxylanivorax
GGTTTTTATGGATTCCCTTCCATTCGAACTTACGAGTTTATTCATTTTGGAATACAATTTCCCCCTCCCCACAAGAAGAGGCTTTTAGATTTCCATGTGAAATTATGGTCGATTTCACTCTAGCGCAACGACTCTAGCTTCAATCCGTTTCCAAACATGCCGATTGGTAAAGTCTTTCATCAACTTCAGAACCACTCGGCGGCTATGCTGAATAATCGTTGCGGCAACGTGAAAGAACTCTAAACGAAAACGCGCAACCGTATACCCCTGGTGGACGGGTTCGCAGCAGTCCTGTTTGAACCGCTCATAGAGGTTATAGGCTAATAGCTTGATGAGCAAGTCGAGTTCATTGGCTTCAAAGTCACTGGTCGCAATTCGATCGATGGAAAATCCACGTTTGGCTTCCTTGATGTAGTTTTCCATACAGCAGCGCTGGTTGTAGAACCGCCATAAGTCGATCGGTTCCCATTCCAGATTGGTGACGATCGCTTCATATTGCCAGTCGGTATCGAAGATGAGGCGCGTTTGGCCGTCTTCAACCACTCGTGCCTTGCGGATGATCGCGACACGACGTAACTTGTTCCAAGAAGTTGCTTTGTACAGGAGGGTAATCCCTTCGATGACCCACTCGTCCTCATCGACATAGCGTTTCCAGTAACGACAGGCGGCGACTTCGGCTGCGAGGCGTTTCGTCCATTTGAGCTTGCCGACGTAGCCGATTCGTTTCCTCTCCCATAATCGGTAGAAGTCTTCGCCTCCGAATCCTTTATCAAATCGGGCGTACTTCACCGAATGATCTTCGATCAGTTCGAACGTCTGCTCGAGGAAAGAAATAGCTCCGGTCGAAGAGTGTGTGTTACCTGCTCGAAGGACGGCATTTAGGCATAAACGGGACTGTCCTTCAAAAGCCAGTAAGGGATGGTAGCTCTTCCGACCAGGCTTGTGTGGATTGGTTCCTTTGGCAGCTCCCGATTGATCGCCATACACAGTCTCCACGGTAGAATCCAGATCTAAGATCAGGTCGCTGGGTAGGCACGGCTGAATCACATCCCGATTGATCTTCCGTAGATCCATCAGTAGATTCGGGGACGCCTTACGTAATCGCACCAATTCTTTGTACAGCAAGGAATGGTGTGGGCAGCGTCCACCGAGAAAACGCCTGACGAGTGAATCATGTTGAAGCTTGCGAAAGTGAAAGAGGCGTTCGCAACCAAGCATCCATCCGATGATCAAGTAGAGCAGGATCCGATAAACGGAAAAGAGGGAGTTGCTGGCCTTGGCGCTAGGAAGACATTGAAGAGCCTTCGCAAGCTTAATCTTTTCAAGGTAGGCTAAGAAAATCTTAAATCCGCCGTAGTTGGTTGCATTCTCTAACGAAAATTGTGTTTTCATTTTACTAATGGATGTGTTAGACTTCACCTTAAGGGTGCTCCTCTCTTTGTGGGTGATGTTGTGGACAAACACCATTCTACCAAAGATTTGGAGCACTTTTCATGTTTTTAGAGCATGTTACTTTCGAAATTTAGG
>NZ_BMAQ01000051.1 GCF_015472005.1 Insulibacter thermoxylanivorax
CATTACAGGAATAGCTCCTTAATAGAATAAAAGGTCCTAACATTCGTTTGGGCCTAACTCTCATTTATAGGATACATTACCTATGCTTTAAAATACAATATGTCTCAATCAGTCTTTCAAAACAAAAAGCCCTTTCCTCAAAAGGATTAGGCTTTAAGGCAGCTCCTTAATAGAATAAAAGGTCCTAACATTCGTTTGGGCCTAACTCTCATTTATAGGATACATTACCTATGCTTTAAAATACAATATGTCTCAATCAGTCTTTCAAAACAAAAAGCCCTTTCCTCAAAAGGATTAGGCTTTAAGGCAGCTAAGACCATTTAGAATTGAAATTTGAGCAGTACTGTCACATCTCAAACGTTACGAACTAGCAATATTACCGACTCCACATGTCCAGTTTGACTCGCATAGGTTTCCATAATAATAAAAGGAAGAACACACGGACTTTGACAATAGGTAAATGCGGCTTTGAGATTTACTTACGAATGAGCAAAACACAGCACTCCACATGTGTTATGTAGAGATTATCTCATCCGAAAAATCAACTTTGTAACGCCACCTTGATTCATGCTATCTCCCCATCATCAGAACAGCCTCCCAATCCTCCGGGAATCCAATCCGATCCAACTCCACAACTTCGCTATACTCGGACAACAACACTTCTAATCGAATGATAAAATTAAGCCACTTGTCTCGGTCAGGAATAAGATCCTTTAAAACATATAGATGAGCAAAAATTTTACCCTGATCAATCCCAAGTTGCTTTGATTTTCGGTCAAGCCTAGGTTTGCTTGTTAATGGACGATTATAAAGACGGCCGTAATGGGCACATATATTTCGAATGTAGGACATACATTTAAGCCAACTTTCAAGATATATGGCTGGAGCGCGGTAATTTCTTTTGGCAATTTGATTCTTATCATCATTTTTCATATTGGAAAATAACTTCGAAAGCGCTTCAAACGAAAGAACTTCAATAGCCACCCAAACTGGTATTTTTCCCTCATACTTTTCATAATGATGCTTAATGAATAGTTCTTGGGAACGCTTGAGTTCCTTTTCAAGCTCAGCTAGAAACGCATCATGATTATCAAAATGTTGAGGATTCAAATGACCAAGAGGACCGTAAGTGTGGGCAATATGATATGAAATATGGGTCCTGAAAGCGATCTCAACTTGCTCAACCATCTCCATAATCAAATAACGAAAACGGCGATCAAATTCATATAAAGCGACAACATGTTCAAAAGTAATATCAGGAAGAAATTGATCATTTTTCTTTAGACTGAGTGTATATGCGCTTAACCGATAATAGTTGATTCGTTGCAACGTACGAATAGCAGAATCAACATCGGATATGACGAGCCCGCGGCTCTTTAATATTTCGACTTGCTCTTCAAATGTAGTAGGCCTCTTAATGGAAGGTATATTATTGGAATACATAAAATTCCTCCATAAAAACAAGAAGGCCCACCTTGGTACGCATTGTTAAGAGGCGTGGTGGGAACTATTGACTTTATCATACAAGAGTTGCGAAATAATGTCAACGAAAAAGCAAGCCATTCACGTCATTATTGAATCAGTTCATTATCGGTAAATGCGGCTATATTGATTGTTTCCGTACGAGCGACACACAGCATTCAACATGTGTGAAGTAGTTAATTAGGACAACCTCTGCGGAATGTGCTACCAAACATAATGCTGTTCCAAGAATATATTCCATCAATCTCCATACAAGTTTTGCGTTAATGTCCATAAAATGTACCGAATATTGAATGTTTAACATAATGAAGACTACAAATTACATTAAATAACTTAATACAGTCAGCTTCGTTTATTTTTCTTTTGGTCATTCCATGCATAAGCCAATTTCGCTCTAAATAGGGAGGTTCATTTTTTTTCTCAAAACGAGCACCACTGTTGAAATACATTTCTATAAAACCATCAATAGACGGCAATAAAAGGACAGTGTCAATATATCTACTTAAGGGTTCAATACTTTTATTTGTATAGTAATCCTCAACTTTTGTTCTAACAGCTCTATCGAAAAAAACAGTAATCTTTTGAGTCCAATCATCAATTGGGCATTCCCTTATACTTGCTTCTAAAATCGCTGTCAATACCATCGAACATGAAGTATAGTACTTTTCCTCAAAAAGTTTCTCTGCTTCAATAAACCAATCATAACGAGTAACTTCAAAACGTGAATAACCGTTGACCTGTTTCAATAATGAGTAGTTATCTTTTTCAAAATAATTGGAAATTAAATCTGATTTCCCTTCATACGTTAGCCAAAACCATGTATCATACCAAGTTTCATTTATATTTGGTTCCCAAAAAGGTGAAATCACCCAACCATTCTCCCCAAGAAACCTGCATTTCTGCCGTATTTCATTGGACTTAACGGATTAGTCCCCTAAGTTTGGACACATCC
>NZ_BMAQ01000052.1 GCF_015472005.1 Insulibacter thermoxylanivorax
GTTACTTTCGAAATTTAGGATCAATATGAGCTGGCGCGCTTCAAGGAACATATGCATTATTTGCACGAGCAGGGATACACGACGCTTACGATTGATCAATACTTTGCCTTGCTGGACGGCAAGGAGGAGGAAGTTCCGGAGAAGCCGATCCTGATCACCTTCGATGACAATACCGATGATTTTGTTGAATATGTGATGCCGATCTTGACATCCTATGGGATGACGGCCGTCCAGTTCACCGTATCCGGCTGGATCGACAGAGAGAATCATATGACCTCGGATCAGATAACCGCGATCATACAGCAAGGCATCGACGTAGAGAATCATACGGTGAACCATCTTTTCCTGTCGAAGTTAAGCAGGGATGAGCAATATACGGAGATCGCTGAGGCGACGAAGCAGCTCCGCGATCTGACCGGCAAGACCTCGGATGTGTTCGCTTATCCATACGGGGACTACAACGCAGATACCATGGCAGTTCTGGAGGAGCTTGGATTCCGCGGTGCATTTATCGTCGGCGGCGGGAAGAGCACGCCGAAGACGCCGCGGATGGAACTGCCGCGTTATGTGATCCTGCGGCATCATACGCTGGCGGATCTGATCGAGATGATTAGCTGAAGACGCCGATATTTCGAAGGGGTGCTTCTTCGGCCCCTATTCATCCCTTTTGACATACCATATAGGGGTATGGTATATTGTCGGTGAGAGGTGATAACCCCGCTATGGAACGTGAACACAGCCGGGTGCAGGAGCACACTGCATCGGAGCACTGCGCAGCGGAATACAGTGAATTGGAGTTGGAGCACAACACTGCAGAACACAGCGCTGCGGAGCACAGCACGGCACCGGTGCGCAAGAGCCATCATTCGGATAAGATGAAGCGCAATCTCATCACCCGTTTGAATCGGATCGAAGGTCAGATCCGCGGGGTGAAGGGCATGATCGAGAGGGATACGTACTGCGATGATGTCTTAAACCAGATCGCGGCGATCCAATCGGCGCTGAACAGCGTGGGCCGTCTGCTGCTCGAAGGGCATATGAAGAGCTGCATCGTGGAACGCATCCAGGCAGGCGAACATGAAGTGGTCGATGAGTTGTTGGTTACGATGAACAAATTGATGAGATAAATCAATCGGAGGGATGAAGATGGCACAAGTGACATTGCAAGTCAACGGCATGTCCTGCCAGCACTGCGTGAATGCTGTGGAGACGGCGCTGAAGGAGATCGGCGCCAGCGGCAAGGTGGATCTGGCGAACAATGCTGTAACCGTCGATTATGATGAGAGCAAGATCACCCTGGAACAAGTGAAGGAAGCGATCGAAGAGCAGGGTTATGATGTGGTTTAACACCGCATGTGACAAGTATGGTATATATGATGGGTTGGGAGAAGGGCCGGGGGCCCTTTTTTCCAGTCGTTCACATACCCCCGATGGGTATATCTTGCAGGAGTGAGGAGTGAAGCAGCATGACAACGGGCGAAACGACGGGTCACAAGCAGTCGACATTGAGAATCACCGGGATGACCTGCGCGGCCTGCGCCAATCGGATCGAAAGGAGTCTGAGCAAGCTGGAAGGCATCGCAGAGGCGAATGTGAATCTCGCCCTGGAGCAAGCGACGGTGAGCTATGATCCCGCGAAGATCAGCGTGGAGAGAATCGAGCAGACGATTGAGAAGCTGGGCTATGGTACGGTGAAGGCAACGGCGGAGCTGCTGCTAGAGGGGATGACCTGCGCAGCTTGTGCAAATCGCATCGAGAAAGGGCTGAACAAGCTGCCCGGCGTTCGCGAGGCGGCGGTGAACTTCGCCTTGGAGACGGCGCATGTCGTCTATTCCCCGGCAGAAGTATCGCTTGCTGATATTCAACAGAAAGTGGAGCAGCTGGGCTACCAAGCACGCCCTAAAGAAGATCTAGAGCAAGAGGATCATCGTCAGAAGGAGATTCGGAAACAGAAGCGAAGGTTCATCCTCTCGGCGCTTCTGTCCCTTCCCCTGCTGTGGAGCATGGTCGGGCATTTCTCCTTCACCTCTTGGATCTATATGCCGGAGCTGTTCATGAACCCCTGGTTCCAGCTGATCCTGGCGACACCAGTACAGTTCATCATCGGCCGGCATTTCTATATCGGCGCTTATAAGGCGCTGCGCAACGGCAGTGCGAACATGGATGTCCTGATCGCTTTGGGTACATCGGCGGCTTATTTCTACAGCCTCTATCTAACGCTCGATTGGTATATGACCGGTGCGGATCTTGCCCATGGTCCAGCGATGTACTATGAGACGAGCGCCGTCTTGATCACGCTGGTGCTGCTCGGCAAGCTCTTCGAAGCTCTGGCGAAGGGCAAGACGTCGCAGGCGATCAAGTCGCTGATGGGCCTGCAGGCGAAGACGGCTCTTGTGGTACGCGGCGGGCAGGAGATGACGATTCCCGTGGAAGAGGTCCTGGTTGGGGACATCGTGTTGGTCCGCCCCGGCGACAAGGTGCCTGTCGATGGGATCGTGCTCGAAGGCAGCTCCGCCGTTGATGAATCGATGCTGACCGGGGAGAGCATCCCAGTGGAGAAGCAGCCGGGGGACGCGGTGATCGGCGCGACGATCAACAAACACGGCATGCTGCGCATCCAAGCGACGAAAGTAGGCAAGGAGACAGCGCTGGCGCAGATCATCAAGGTTGTTGAGGAGGCGCAAGGATCGAAGGCGCCGATTCAGCGCATCGCAGATAAGATCTCCGGCATCTTCGTACCGATCGTCACGGCGATCGCGCTTGTCACCTTCTTGATCTGGTATTTCATCGCTGTTCCGGGGGATCTGGCTGGTGCGCTGGAGAAGGCCATCGCCGTGCTCGTCATCGCTTGTCCCTGCGCGCTTGGACTTGCGACGCCTACGTCGATCATGGCCGGCTCCGGACGCGCTGCTGAGTACGGCATCCTGTTCAAGGGCGGCGAGCATCTCGAGATGACGCATAAGGTTGATACCGTCATCCTTGACAAGACAGGTACGGTGACGAAGGGACGACCGGAGCTGACGGATGTGCTGCCGGTCGGCGATGAGCACCGATTCCTTCGCTTGATCGGAGCAGCGGAGAAAAGCTCCGAACATCCGCTGGCGGAAGCCATCGTTGAGGGCATCCGGAAGCGCGGCATCGAGATCCCGGATCCCGATTCGTTCACGGCGATCCCAGGCTATGGAGTGGTCGCTGAGGTTGAAGGTCATGAAGTTCTGATCGGTACACGCCGGCTGATGGAGCGGTATGGGGTGGATGCATCGGAGGCCTTCGAGGCGATGGCTGCGCTTGAGGAACAGGGCAAGACGGCGATGCTGGCAGCAGTGGACCGCAAGTATGCGGGGCTGATCGCGGCGGCGGATATGATCAAGGAGAGTTCCAAGGAGGCGGTCAGCCGCCTGAAGGCGATGGGCCTTGAGGTGATCATGATCACCGGGGATAACGAGCGCACCGCCCGGGCGATCGCAGCGCAGGCGGGCATCGAGCAGGTGCGCGCAGAAGTGCTTCCGGAGGGCAAGGCGGAGGAAGTGAAGAAGCTGCAAGCTGCAGGCAAGATCACAGCGATGGTCGGCGACGGCATCAACGATGCTCCTGCTCTGGCGACGGCGGATATCGGCATGGCGATCGGCACGGGGACGGATGTGGCGATGGAGGCCGCGGATGTCACGTTGATGCGCGGGGAACTGACGAGCATCGCCGACGCGATCTATATGAGCCGCAAGACGATGACCAACATCAAGCAGAATCTGTTCTGGGCGCTGGGCTACAACACCCTCGGCATCCCCATTGCGGCGCTGGGCTTCTTAGCACCTTGGGTAGCAGGAGCAGCGATGGCTCTCAGTTCCGTATCCGTTGTGCTGAATGCCCTTCGCTTGCAGCGCGTACGGATCAACCAATGACTCATGGTATTGGAATGCGGGTGAAGGCTCCTTATGGCTGCTTCAGGCTGTTGAAGTTCCGCATGCATACCCTCCTGCATAAAGGCAAACACTAGTAAGCAAGCACATCGTCTGCATCATGCAAGGGATTATGTAAGGGATCATACAAGGGAGCGGTATGAGAAGCGATGACCAGGGATAAGAATCTTCAGAATGTCGCCAAAGAACTGGAACAGGAAGGAGTTACGAGCCATGAAGCTCAGCAGATCAACCGAGCGCGCACCGATCGGCATAAGGAATCCACGCACGGCAAGGAAGGGTATCAAGAGAACGAACATTCCTATCAATGAAGTCCGGCCGGAATGATCCGCCTGATGAACAAGGACGCAGGGAGCAGAGCAGGCTCCCTGCGTCCCTGTGTTCGGACCGCAGATGGCATGGTCCGTATTCGAGCGCACATTCGGGCAGCGCTCTGCTGTATTACAATAGTATGTATACGATTACAAGAAAAATCATAAGGACCACACCTGGCTAAGGCCGAGGAATCGCTGGCGGAATAGGAAGGCGAGCTATAGAGGAAAGCTATATCCCGCCATAGCATGAATGTGTTTCCATATCTGGATCTCCCCGCCCTATAATGTTGCACAAGAAGAAATGAAGGGGTGAGGGAGATGCAAACATCCGTTATCGGTTATCCGCGGATCGGCGTGAACCGCGAACTCAAGTTTGCGTCGGAGAGATATTTCCGCGGGGAGGGAAGCAAGGAACAGCTGCTGCAGGAAGCGGCGCGGCTTCGGTTGACGCACTGGCAGGTACAGAAGCAGCACGGCATCACCTATATTCCGTCCAACGACTTCTCGCTGTACGACGGCGTGCTCGATACGGCCTGCCTCCTCAATATCATCCCGGCCAGATATCGGGATCTGGGCCTGGATTCATTGGAGACCTATTATGCGATGGCACGGGGGTATCAGGGGAAGCGGGGCGATGTCAAAGCCTTGGCGATGAAAAAATGGTACAACACCAACTACCACTACCTGGTGCCGGAACTGGAAGAAGGGGTGGAGATCCGCTTGGCTGGCACGAAACCCTTCGATGAATTCTTAGAAGCGAAGCAGCAGGGCATCCGCACCAAACCCGTGCTGCCAGGCGCCTTTACGATGCTTAAGCTCATTAAATATTCAGGCGGCAAACAAGCTGCAGACTATGCTGCTGACATGGCTGAGGTCTACAAGGAGATCTTAGCGCGTTTTGAAGCACTCGGTGCTGAATGGGTGCAATTCGATGAACCGGAACTGGTGAGGGATCTTACCGCAGAAGAGATCGAACTGCTGTGCGATCTGTATGGGAAGATTTTGTCGGCCAAGGGCAGGGTCAAGGTGTTGCTGCAGACGTATTTCGGCGATGTGCGTGATGTATACCAAGCGCTCCTCGGACTGCCTTGCGACGGCATCGGCTTGGACTTTGTGGAAGGCGCGGAAAACATCAACCTCATCCATCAGTATGGATGGGCGCAGGACAAGATCCTCTTCGCGGGGATCGTAAGCGGCAAGAATATCTGGCGGAACCGATATCGGGAGTCGCTGGATCTGATCGCAGAGCTGAACCGCTGGGTGCCCCATGAGCAGATGGTGCTCAGCACGTCCTGCTCCTTGCTTCACGTGCCTTACACGGTGAGACATGAGCAGCAATTGGGGGAAGAAGTGTGCAGGCATCTGGCCTTTGCGGAGGAGAAGTTGGCAGAACTCACGGAACTGGCTGGACTGGCTGCCGGGTTGAAAGAGATAGAAGATGCGGCGGAACTTCCGGAAGCTTATGTGCGTAACGAGGCTTTGTTCGCTGAGGGGAATCGGGCTGCGCCCAATCCCGCCGTGCGGGCGAAGACAGCGTCCCTGACCGCGGCCGACTTTGTGCGGCTCCCGGCGGCATCGGAACGAGCGGAGATCCAGCGAGCGCGATTCAAGCTGCCGCTGCTTCCGACGACGACGATCGGTTCCTTCCCGCAAACAGCAGAGGTGCGGAAGAACCGCACCGCGTACAGGAAGGGGAGAATCAGTGAGGAGCAGTATAGGCGATTCAATCAGGAGAAGATCGCCGCCTGTATCGCCCTGCAGGAGGAGCTTGGACTTGATGTGCTGGTTCACGGAGAATACGAGCGAAACGACATGGTGGAATACTTCGGGGAGTGCTTGGACGGCTTCCTGTTCACGGAGCAGGGCTGGGTCCAATCCTACGGCACGCGCTGCGTGAAGCCGCCGATCATCTGGGGGGATGTCTCCCGCGCACGGCCGATCACTGTGGAATATGCGGTGTATGCGAAGGGATTGACGAATAAACCGGTGAAGGGCATGCTGACCGGGCCGGTGACGATCCTGAACTGGTCCTTCCCGCGGGAGGATCTCCCTGCTTCGGAGATGGCTTATCAGATCGCTTTGGCGATTCGAGAAGAAGTGTTGGATCTCGAGGCGCACGGCATCGAGATCATCCAGATCGATGAGGCGGCACTGCGGGAGAAACTGCCCCTGCGAAGGTCCGATTGGCACTGCGAATACCTCGACTGGGCGATTCCGGCATTCCGCTTGGTGCACAGCGGCGTGAAGCCGGAGACGCAGATTCATACGCATATGTGCTACAGTGAATTCGCCGATATCCTGCAGGAGATCGAAGCGATGGATGCGGATGTGATCTCCTTCGAAGCCTCGCGGTCGGATCTGGCCCTGATCGATGTCCTGCAGGAGACGGGCTTCCAGACGGCTGTCGGCCCCGGTGTATATGATATCCATTCGCCGCGGATCCCCGGTGTCGATGAGTTGAAGGAAGCGATCCTGCGCATGGCGGAGAAGCTCCCTGCAGAGAAGCTGTGGGTGAATCCGGACTGCGGACTTAAGACGAGGAATGAAGCGGAGGTCCGCGGCAGCCTGCAGCATATGGTGCAAGCGGCGCGGGAAGTCAGGAAACTGTTGATCGCTGACGAGCACCGGCGGGATGCGTTGGTGTAACCATGTTAACGACAAAATGAAGAGGACGGCTTCTTAAACGAGGCCGTCCTCTTCGTCTTCGCCGATGATCGGATACCCGAAGGAGCGGATGATTTCTTTCAGCTTTACGATGTAGGTCTCTGCAAGCTTGCTTAACTGGACGCTCCCATTCGTGATATAGCCGATCGTCTTCCGCTCATCCGCATTCAGCCGCACCGCTGTGATCTGATCCCCGTTCAGGTCGCTGTTCAGGACGCCGGAGCTGATCGTGTAACCGTTCAGTCCGATGAGCAGATTGAACAGGGTGGCGCGGTCGCTGACGGAGATTTTTTTTCTTATAGGTTTCGGTGCTTAGAATCTCCTCGGAGAAGTAGAAGGAATTGTATTCCCCTTGTTCAAAGGCCAGGCAGGGATACTCCTCCAGCTGTTCGAGCTCGATCAGGCTCTCCTTCGCCAGGGGATGGGAGGTGCTGATGAACACATGGGGCTCGGCTTCGAACAAGGGATGGAAGCGGAGTCCGCGGTCCTTCAGCATCTTCTGCATGACCTGACGGTTGAAGCTGCTCAGATAGATGAGTCCCAGTTCGCTTCGCAGATTGCGGACATCTTCGAGGATGTCATAGGTTCTCGTCTCGCGCAGGGTGCATTCATACTCATCCGCATCGAGTTCCTGCAGCAAGTTGACGAAAGCTTGCACGGCAAAGGCATAGTGCTGGGTGGAGATGGCGAGCAGCTTCTTCGCAGGTTTCTTGTTCATGTACCGCTGTTCGAGGAGCTCCGCTTGTTCGACCACTTGCCGGGCATAGGACAGGAACTCGATGCCTTCGTTGGTTAAGGTGATGCCGCGGGCGGAGCGCACGAAGATCTCGATGCCGAGTTCCTGCTCCAGTTCCTTCACCGCATTGGACAGGCTCGGCTGGGAGATATACAGCTGTTTGGCGGCTTCGCTGATCGAACCGCAGGCGACGATGGCCAGGATATATTTGAGTTGTTGGAGTGTCATAGGCCGGCGTTCCTTTCATGCTAACTTTTGCAAACTTGTGCAGACTTCGAATCCCCGTAAGGGTCGTCAGATCAGAATCGGACGATCCATCTGCCCACATGCTGGCTGCTCAGGAAGGAGATGAGCCGCTCAGGCAGCTGATCCAGCGTGATCTCTGTGCAGAGGTCCTCTAATACGGCGGGCTTCCACTCCTCCGCCATCCGCTTCCATACTTTAAGCCGTTCGTCCATCGGGCAGTAAACGGAATCGATGCCGATGAGCTGAACGCCGCGCAGGATGAATGGATATACGGTGGCAGGCAGGTCGGCGCCGCCGGCAAGACCGCTGACGGCAACGGCTCCGCCGTACTTCGTGGTGCTCAGGATATAGGCCAGGCTGCGGCCGCCGACGGGATCCACTGCCCCCGCCCAGCGCTGGCTGTCCAGCGGGCGGATGCGCTCGGGTGTCAGCTCCTCCCGCGGGATGATCGAGCGGGCGCCCAGGCGCTCCAGGAAGGAACGCTGCTCGGCCTTGCCGGTGGAAGCGGTCACCTCATAGCCGCTGGCAGCGAGCATCGCTAAGGCTAAGCTGCCGACGCCGCCCGTCGCCCCGGTGACGAGGAGCGGCCCGCGCTCAGGCGAGATGCCGCATGCCTGCAAGCGGTGGATGGACAGGGCAGCCGTGAAGCCGGCGGTGCCGTAGATCATCGCCTCGCGCAGGGTCAGGCCGCTGGGGAGGGGAACGACCCAGTCCCCGGGCACACGGGCGTATTCGCTGTAGCCGCCGTTATGAGAGACGCCGAGTTCATATCCCGTGACAAGCACCGGATCCCCCTCCTTGAAGCGGGGATCGCGGGAAGCGGCAACGGTGCCCGCGAGATCGATGCCGGGGACGATCGGATAGGACTTAACGACCCGGCTTGCTGCGCGGACGGCGAGGGCATCTTTGTAGTTTACGCTTGAATAGGCGACCTGGATGAGGACATCTCCTTCGGGCAGATCATCTATGGTTTGTTCTTGAATCGCTAACTGTACTTCCTCGTTCATCAGGCTCGCGACCAGCGCGCGGTATGGCTGCATGATCATTCCTCCTATAGCTCTCTTCTGATTATATAATGCCATTATGAGCGGGAAGATCATAGGATGCCATAACATTCATCCGAGGATCTGCCGCTGGTCAAGCCGTATGCGCGGGAATAGTTCATGCCGCTGCCGAGCAGCCAGCCAATCTGTCAACCGCGGAGATGGCAGGCCGCAGCTGCAGCAGGTACCAGCATGATGGATCGCTGCGAGTTAGAGGGAGGCGATCCGCTTATGTCAGACGGTAGAAAACCGATGCATGCGGCCGAAGCTCGGCGGAGATCACGCGATCAGCGCTGCCGAGATCCGCTCGCTGCCAAAGATCGCGTATCTGGACCGGACCGCTTAAACCGAGCTGTTCCAGAGTCACGGAGACTTCGCTGGCTTCATCGCGCAGGTTGAACAAGGCGACATAGCGCTCGCCGTTAGGTCCGTCGGAAGTCCAGACGGTGCGATCGTCCTCACGGTAGACCATGCGCGGATGGCTGCCATGGCGGTGAGCGGCCAGCACTTCTTCGTTGGTCAGCAGGGACAAGGTCCATTCGTCGTTGTCTCGCAGCTCGCCGCCGAACATCAGCGGTGAGCGGAAGATCGACCATAGGGTCATCATCGTGACCTGCTCATCCTTCGTGAAACGAGTCCAGCGATCGGAGGCACCGCCGTCGACAGAGCGGATGCCGATGTGACCGAGGGGCAGCATATCGCAGTCGGGCCAGTGGCCGGGACCGACATAGGGCGCCCATCGCTCGGCACGTTCGAACATTTCGTATAAGAGCTGCCAGATGTCCCAGAAGTCATCGGTCATCCGCCACATGTTGGCGTTGCGGATGAGATGATCTGCGTACTCTAGAGGAGCGGGACCCGGCGACAAGCTGAGCACCATCGGCCGGCCGCAATGGTCGATGGCGCGGCGGATCATTGCGATCTCCTCGGCATGGATGCCGTACAAGCGGGAGGCGGCGATATCATCGACCTTGACATAGTCCACCCCCCACTCGGCGTAGAGTTCGAAGAGTGAATTGTAGTATTCCTGCGCCCCTTCCTTGTTCGGATCAACGCCGTACATATCGGTATTCCAAGGACAGATGGAATTCGTATGAGCGATATCCCGGGCTCTTGCGTTCGTTCCTTTGATCTTCGTATTCGCATGCACGGCCTGACGAGGAATCCCCCGCATGATATGGATGCCGAACTTTAGACCGAGGCTGTGTACATAATCCGCAAGCGGCTTGAATCCCTTCCCTCCAGCGGCGGAAGGGAAGCGGTTTGCGGCGGGGATAAGCCGCGAGTACTCGTCCATCTCCAGCGGCACGAAAGGACGGTACCGGGAAGACACAGCCCCCGGCTCATACCACTGGATGTCTACGACCACGTATTCCCACCCATAAGGCTTCAAATGTTTCGCCATATATTCGGCATTGCCCCGGACTTCATCCTCACGTACGGATGCTCCGTAGCAATCCCAGCTGTTCCATCCCATGGGAGGTGTAAGCGCATACTTGTGATGCTGCAGCTGCATAAGAATCATCCTTTCGTTAAGAGAGATTCTATGAGATTCGTTCAAGCGTTGGGCATTGGGAGATCTGATTGTCCAATTATGATGTTTCGGTTAAGGAATCAACTTTTTGGTTAAGGTGGTTTATGTCATCTATCATAGTCGATATTGGGCTGGCCGTCTATCCGTTGATCGCAGGTTTCTGCTTGCTGCTGAGAGGCAAGATGGGGTTCAGCTGAGCATAATCAAGGCATATTAAACATTTTCTATGGCAGATTAAATTTTGTTCGCAATATGGCTAAAATTAGGTCAATTTCTTTCATATTAAAGTAGTTGTAATAAAACGGAAATTCATATACGATAGTACATGTTAAGCGTACGATGTTTCCAGCCGCAGGGAATTCCCTGTTGGCTGTAAGTTAGGATGTGTCAGGGGTGTGTCTGTTGCAAATCAGAGGTGTGCTAACACGAATTGCCTTATGGATCATCATAGGAATGTCCGCGTGCTGGCCTTACATATCGGTCCAAGCCGCCGAGGAATCACCGATCACCGAAGAAGTACTGAACCGTGCTGCGGATTATGTCCGGGAACAGCTGCAGAAGAGCGATGTCGTAGGCGGCGCGATGGGGATCGTATATCGGGATCAGCTGATCTTCTCAGAGGGATTCGGCACAGCGGATCGAGGCTTGAGGAACACACCGGCAGCAGATACGCTGTATTACACGGCTTCGATTACGAAG
This sequence comes from Insulibacter thermoxylanivorax, assembly GCF_015472005.1. Lineage (NCBI taxonomy): Bacteria > Bacillati > Bacillota > Bacilli > Caryophanales > Paenibacillaceae > Insulibacter > Insulibacter thermoxylanivorax. Next base: position 11,154 of record NZ_BMAQ01000052.1, read on the forward strand.
ACGCTGACGGCGACGGCCATCTATCAGCTTCATGCAGCGGGGAAATTGGATATCGATCAACCGGTACATACCTATCTTCCATGGTTTCAATTCCAAGATCGCGAAGCTTCTGAGCAGATCACCCTGCGGCACCTGCTCACCCATTCAGCCGGCGGCGTCGGTTCCTTCGATACTGATGGACTTCTCTTTCAGGATGAAGCGGCAAGGAGCTCACTGGAGAAGTATGTTCGGCTGTTCCAGAGCATCGCCATACGCGAGCAGCCGGGAACCTCGGGGGCTTACTGCAATGGTTGTTATGATGTGCTAGGATTGGTGATCGAGTATGTGACGGGGGTGTCCTATTACGACTATGTAAGGGAGAACATCTTCGAACCGCTGGGGATGGAGGATACCGTATTCGGTCATGAGCTGGAACGTTACCCGGAGTCCCGCTTAGCGAAGGAATACGGCTGGTTCTTCACGCGCAAGATGCATATCAGGCGTTCCTATGAGGAGTTCGGACAAGCTCAGGACCCCGACGGCGGTGCTTACAGCACGGTCGAGGATCTGGGCAAGTACTTAGCCTATCAGCTGGGGTATCTAGGATCTGATTGGCTCCCTGCTGAATTGATCAAGGATTCGAGAACGGCTTATGTCGCGACGGAGAGCGGGGATGCGGCTTACACGGCGAGCGGATTTGAGACGAAGCTCCTGCACGGTACGCAGATTTTCTATAAGACGGGGGACGGCGTCGGTTCCTCGTCGATCATTCTGTTCATGCCCGCCCATGAGCTGGGCATCATCCTCTTCATCGGCGAGATGCATCCCGAGATCACGCTGCCGATCGCCGAAGGCATCGCTTCGATCCTCTTGGGACATGTACCTGCGGAAGTCGGGATGCATGTCACCTTCGGGATGGTAATCGGCATCATCTCGTTGGTGCTCGTTTCGGCAAGCACCTTCCTGATCGCGATGCTGCTGATCCGCCTCGTCTATCGGCTGCTGTACGCGAAGAATCTGCTGAGCACGATCTGCGGTCTGGTGTCCAGCGCGATCGCCAGCGGACTATTCTGGTATCTGGCGCTGCTGGTCAGGCCAAGTGCGGCGGGGAGCTATGGCTATCCCTACGATGCGGCGATCGGTCTCGGCATGGTGAGTGTAAAATGTTTGTGGGCAGTAAAAAGGAATAATTGGTGAAACAATGCTTGAAAGCATGGAAAAAGGCTTCCCTTCTTGGTAGAGTGAAATGCGGCAAA
>NZ_BMAQ01000053.1 GCF_015472005.1 Insulibacter thermoxylanivorax
TCGCCAGTAGGCATGATATCATAACCGTCAGCTTTGTCCGAATCATACAAGTTCGCATCGAGCGACATGTTTTTCTTGCGCTTTCGCTTACGAAGATGATCGATACATAGATTCGTCCCGATTCGATAGATCCACGTTGAGAATTTCTGAGAAGGGTCGAAGCCGTTTAGATTCGTATAGACTCTTAGGAAGGTTTCTTGCACGATATCTTCGGCTTCATGTGTGTTCCCCAGCATTCTGTAAGCGAGGTGGTATATTTTGTTCTGGTACAGATCGACCAACTCCCGAAAGGCGAGGCGATCCCCGTTTCGAGCAAGTTGAGTCAATTTTATCTCATATAACTCCATCTATGCACCTCCATTCTAGGGGTACAACATTCATTATGTAAAAAAGACTCCTTCGCCTCATAAGGGACGAAAGAGTCCGTGGTACCACCCTTGTTACAGCCTGCCATATTACTCCTCTGCAGATCCTGAAACTCCAGAATCCAGCGGAGCGCATGAAGCGGCTGTCGCTCTATGGAAGTTAACGGTTCCCGCCGGTACGCCCTACTTGCGTGTCGCCAATGTCTAAACTGCCGCAGAAAACGGCTCGCTCGACTCCAAGCGTACGTTTCAGGGGACTGCTCCGGAGCGAACTTCGGCAACCTCGCATCCCGGCGGCGCTCTCAATCGGTGGCGCCGCTCCCTGTTGGCCAAGCTTTGCCTACTCTTCTCCATCACAGCAATTGATCACAGTAAAACTAAGATTATCCGTACTATAACACGTTCAATCTGGAAATGCAACGGCCTGGAGACACACGATGCGTTGATTGTTATGATATCAACTCGCACTAATCAGGAAGAAGGAATAATGCGTGAGCTTCCCATCTTCAAAGAATATCCTTAATGATGGGAGAACTTTCTCTGTGAGCAATGTGATCTCCTTCCGATTCTCGTAAGTCGTAACATAAGCAGAAAGAGCCTTCGTTTCTTCTTCAGCATCCGGATCAAAGTTCCCATACAGCGTCCCGAAAGGGTTAATTTCCCAATCGACTTCCTGCGGAAATAACGCCAATACATCTTCGAATGCATCTCCAACCTTGATCCCTCGCGGACCCGGGATATCCCCGTAGACATCAACAATAGCAGGTGTTGGCGCGTCATAAAAATCAAAGTACACGTACCTGATCCGACCATCCGAATAAGTCGTCTCACCGCCAGGCCCATTGACCTGTTTCTCAAAACCATGCTCTTCCATCTGTTCTTTCGTCCAATCCGCTCGTAATTGTTCAAAATTGAGGATTTCTTTCGCGGTGAAAACTGTGGGATTCGCATTATCTAGATCTGGGGTAACTTCATCGGTTATTGAGTCCGTATCACCCTCGTCTTTTTTTTGCTCATCCCCCAATTGTGAAGATGGATTGGATTCTGGACCAGACTCGGTCTGTGATGGCTGACTCAATTCTGAGCAGGCGCAAAAAATAAGTACCATTAAAAGCAATATTAAATATAACTTATGCAACTTTTCACCTCCGGGTTAATTATCCACAGTTGTGGTTCCGTCTATATATGATAAGGAACTTAACCCATAATCAAAAACTCGACTTACCAAAATAATAACGGCAACCATAATAATTCTGATAATTCAACGATTATTACACATGAAACATCTATTTACTAATAGTATCAATGTTCATTAGAGTTAATATGTTACTGTGTTTGAAAAGTATGCATAAGGGTAGGAATTGGAATTAGGATTGCTTGACGGTCTGTAATATTTTGCTGGTGCCCATACATACGGATATGAAATACTTAAGTTCCGAGTTATCCTTGCCATCCATTGGATGTTAGTTCCTGATGGAACCACATTTTCAAAATTAAAAGTGTATTCATAAGTTGAGCCATTCCTCTGCATCGAACCACCTTGAATCCAAGCAGTACTTCCTACAATTCTATAATAGAGTATGACAGATTGGGGTAATTCTGTATGTGTGTTTCCTGCTCCACTAAAAACTATGGTGAGCCTTGCGATTTTATTGCTATTCCATTGTGCTTGGCTAAAGGTATCAAGATTCCTGCCGTAGTTCCATGAAGAAGCATGTCTATACAAAGTTTCAGTACGATAAGATTTTCGTCCACTCGTACTATTCTGATCATATGCTCCAAAATGAAGGTGTTCACCGCCAGTTGAACCAGTTGACCCAGCAGTGCCAATTCTATCTCCTTCTTCATAATCACCGTTCGGATATCCTGTTGTATTTACAACCATATGTTCATAATGACAATATACATCATTCGCAGTTTTTAATGATACTGTGTTATATCTATCCCCAAGATTTGTCAAGTATCCATCCGCTACAGCAACTACTCTTTTTGATGTTTGAACACTTAAATCAACGCCTACATGCGGCGATGTTCCGTTTACATTCCTCACCTCATTCCATTTACTAGTCACTGTAGGCCATAGTTGATTTCCATTTGAATCAGCTATTGGACTAATCCATCTTGTTGTTGAATCGATTACCCCTCTAAATACTTCACTATATTCTGAATATGCTGCATTTGCAGGTTGAATCATTGAAAACCACATAACTCCACTAAGAAATAACAAAGCTCTTATTTGAAACTTTCTCATCTATATCACCTCAATTCAAAGAATATTTCCAAGTTGAAACCTTTTTAACGCCGGGAATATCCTCTTTGATCAAAATTAATAGTTCTTTATTGTTTAACCAGTTAAATTCAAGTACACGTGATGTCGAATTCCCTGGTAATGATTTGAGATCAATCACTTTTCCAGTAAGTAGATCTAGAACTTTCAAATACCGCCGAGCTCCTGGTTGATCGCTTTCGACATAAATAAATGAAAAATACGAATTATCGGGACTAAAACCATTAATTCCAGGACGTAGTCTTGTCTGTCCTTCAAGTTCTAATGAAGCTATTTCATAAAGATTGCCTTGTTCATCAAGCTTAGAAACATGTATACTGCCACTGCTAAGTGATGATGCATATGCTATCATTCCATCACGCACAGCATATACTATTGGAGATTCACCTTTCATTTTTAATTCTGTCTCCTTACCATCTGTTGTTATCAGGACGTACGATATACCATCAGATGATATTTTTTGACTCACAATACTCTCAGATGTCACCCAACCATCCACTAAATAATTTGCACCTAGTGTATCAGCTATTAAATATTCTTTTCCGGAAGTTAAATCAAATACAAATAAGGAGGCTCCTGAGGTTTCAATGCGATTTTTATTTGAACTATAAACTAACTTTGAACTATCTGGACTAGGCACAACATCATCATTCCAGATCACTTTGTTTTCATCATACAAATCATATGATTCCTTAACTAACTCATCGTAACTTTTTCCGTCATAATATTCAGACGAAATTTTTATCAATTTATCACCAGATTTATCGAAGATCCACAAACCATTATCTGATGAAATAATCGACTTCATTCCATCAGGAGTAATTGAAAACTGAAGAGGGAAATCGTCCATGTTTTTTGGGATCACAATTGATTTTCCGTTCACAATCACTTTTTTTAAAGTTAACTCGATTTCATTAAATCCTGTCTTGATTTTTTGTATGATTTCTTCCTCAGAAGGAGATCTGATGACAGAAAAATCATCTAAAACTCCAATCTTAAATTTAGAGTTTATCATTGCAGTTTGTATGTCAATCCAGTTTTCAACTAGATATTGTCCGTTAGGCAACAAATTGTCGACAAATACGGCATTAGGATCATCCTCGATCATTTTCATTTCCTCAATTGACAATGGTTCAGAATTTTTATCCACCAGAGCATTTAATATCTCTATATAATCATCTTCTCCTAGGCGGTTAAAAAGCACTGGTTTTTCCATATCAACAGGTAATACCCTATAGTATTCATCTTCAATATACGTCCATCTTTCATTCTTCCCAAAAACATCGATTGTTGATAAAATGACTCCTAACAGCAATAAAGCAACTACAATAACAGTTAATTTCCTCTTCATAACTCTAAGTTTACCTCCTTTTCATTTTATTGTTTTTATCTTTATTAGCGTATTTTTCTAGTGCACTTCCTCCTTTCTTAGTCTAGTCAAGTTGCGAAAATTATACAGTTTATTCTAGCAGAAAAACATTCCATGGTTATTGTACCATATTTTTTTTGTTTTGTTATTATTTATTTATTTCTTCGTATGTGGAAATTGGTTAAAAAGTGGAGGTGACTGAGGTCTGAGAGTAATAGGATTACTTTCTTGCACTCCCATAAATGGGGCCATTCGCTGCGATTGAGATAGGCGACAAGTGCCCGATGGTAATGCCCTGTTGATTCCAAGACAACAACCGGGGTCATGTTTGTCTTCGCTTGCAGCTCTGCCAGGAGTTCTCCCAGCTGCTCAAATCCGCCTTCTTCGTGTGAGAGCGTCAAAGGCTTTCCGAAGGGTTCATTTCGTTTAGTAAAAGCCTGTACTACGCTAAATTTTTTTGCCACATCAATACCTACAACAGGTTCCATAGCAACCTCCTCATAAGTGATGAATGATTGCCGGCACTCCCACGATGGCTCCAACTCCATAGCTTCGCTTGTGATACGAGGTCTTAGCCTCAACCAGCTCAAACATGGTCGTTGGAGGCAGTGGGAGAACAGTTTGTCGTACGGGATCCTTCTCCCTAATTCTGTTACGTTCTCCCGGCTACCACCATCGTAATAAAGAAAGGCCAACCAGAAAATACTGGTTGACCTAATAATACGATAACTGACGATGAGAATATCGATGATGTCCCACACTCTTATATTAGTCCACAATTCCATCGTCAATCCTCCACCCGGACGTTTGCTTTCTTCAACTTCATGAAACCTTCATGAAATTTGAGTTCTTTCTCTATTTTTACAGTTCCAAACAATCCCGC
>NZ_BMAQ01000054.1 GCF_015472005.1 Insulibacter thermoxylanivorax
GATGATCGATACATAGATTCGCCCCGATTCGATAGATCCACGTTGAGAATTTCTGAGAGGGGTCGAAGCCGTTTAGATTCGTATAGACTCTTAGGAAGGTTTCTTGCACGATATCTTCGGCTTCATGTGTGTTCCCCAGCATTCTGTAAGCGAGGTGGTATATTTTGTTCTGGTACAGATCGACCAACTCCCGAAAGGCGAGGCGATCCCCGTTTCGAGCAAGTTGAGCAAGCCGCGCTTCGTATAAATCCATCTATCCACCTCCCATTCCCATACTCAAGCGGAAATTGCATTATGTATACAATAAGGAGGAGTCAGGCCCTGTCGGAACCCAACTCCTCCTATGGAGAGCCTTCTGTTCAACTGCATATCATGGCACATATTAACCGGTATTGCGCATGCCGGCGGCGATTCCATTGATCGTGAGAAGGACTTCGCGGAGCAAATTCACATCATCCTTGCCCTGCTCACGCAGACTTCGCAGTTCCAGAAGCAGCTTCACCTGCAGATAACTCAGCGGGTCAACATACGGGTTGCGCAGCCGGATTGATTCTTGGATGACGGGGACATTGTCCAAGATTTCCTGCTGGCCGGTGATCTTCAAGATCAGATCCGTCGTCAGATGATATTCTTCGATAATGGCACTTAGGATCCGCTGTTTCGCTTCCTCATTCTTAACCATATTCGCATACTCCGAGGCAATCTTAAGATCCGCCTTGGAGAGGGCCATCTGCAAGTTATCGATTAAGGCTTGGAAGAATGGCCAATCATTATACATCCTGCGGAGTTCCTCGAGTCTCTCTTCCTTGCCCTGATAGTAATTGTTCAATCCTGTTCCGGCAGCATACCATGCAGGGAAGAGATATCGGCTCTGCGTCCAGCCGAATACCCAAGGAATCGCCCGAAGATCTTCGAACTTGTCGCTGTTCTTCCGTTTCGACGGACGCGATCCGATATTCAGTTCGCCAATCTCCGGCAGCGGTGTGGATTCCTTGAAGAACATATAGAAGTCCGGGTCACCGAACACCAGGTCTTGATACTTCTTAAGGGATACGTCCGAGATCTCGCGAAGGATCTCTTCCCAGCGCTCCTCTTCTTGCACTTCTTCTGGATACTTGCGGTGCAGCAAGGCAATGAGCAGTGCCGAGGTTGCCTGTTCCAGACTGCGGTACGCAATGCCTTGCATCGAATATCTGGATGACAGGACTTCTCCCTGTTCGGTGATCTTAATCCCTGCCCCCAGCGTATGAGGCGGCTGAGTCAGGATACTGCGGTTCAGAGGCATGCCTCCGCGGCCTAATGCTCCGCCGCGGCCATGGAAGAACTTCACCTTGACATCGTATTGGTTCGCTACATCCGTCAACGTCTTCAAGGCGACGCGAAGTTCCCAATTCGCCGTGACGACGCCGCCGTCCTTGTTGCTGTCCGAATACCCTAACATGATCTCCTGAACATCGTCCATGGCCCTTACGCTGTCCATGAACGCCGGCAATTCGTACAGCGTCTTCATGATCTTAGGCGCATCATGCAGGTCTTCGATCGTCTCGAACAGCGGCACGGGCTGCAAGGTGCAGACTACGCTGCCATCCGGGTTGCGTTGGTACAGTCCGGTCTCCTTCGCCAGCAAGAGAACCTCCAGGATATCGCTCGGCCCTTGCGTCATGCTGATCAGATAGCTTCTGATCGCTTTCACTCCGAACTCCTTCTGTGCTTCGCGCACGATTCGGAATACATCCAGCACTTCCCGCGTACTCTCTGAGTACTCTTGATGCGGAGAGGTGATCGGCCTAGGATCCATGAGCAGGTCATGCAGCAGCTTTACTTTATCCTCTTCGCTGAGTTCAGAATAATTGGGAGCGATGCCTATGCTGGCCAGAATCTCCGTCATCGCCAGTTCATGTTCCTTGCTGTGCTGACGAATGTCCAATGTAGCGAGATGGAAGCCGAATAACTCTGCTTGGCGGATCAACTTCTTGATATACTCATCCGCTACATAATCCGCATAGTGGCTTCTAAGGCTGCGATCCAATATCTTCAGATCTTTGATGAATTCATCGATGCTGTGGTACCTTGCACCGTAGCTTTCGCCTTCTTCATGAGCGAGACCAGTATTCTGAATCTTCTTAATCATGTAAGTAAGTTTAATTCGATACGGCTCATGTTTGTTTCTCCACAGATATTCGGGACCCAACTCGATTTGTTTCTGATCCTCCTCGATCGAATCCAGAAGCTCTTTCGTAACCGATACGATATTGGTGCTGATGCTGAGCAATCTGCGCAGGTCCCTTAAGATCTGTTCGTATTTCTCAAGGGCTAACTGCCTGTGCATGCGTAATGTTTCCCAAGTTACATCATGGGTGACAGCCGGGTTCCCGTCCCGGTCGCCGCCGATCCAAGAACCAAAGCGCAGGAATGTAGGTACGTGCCACTTCCGCCCTGGATAATATTTGTCCAGACAGCGCTCTAATTCCTTATAGACATCCGGGATGACATCGAACAAGGTCTCATCAAAATAATATAAACCATTACGCACCTCATCGATGACCGTAGGCTTGCGATCTCTCAGCTCATCGGTCTGCCATAAGGTCAGCACTTCATTCAACAGGCGAGTGCGCAATATTTCACGTTCCCGATGCGTTAATGTCGGATCGTCCAGCTTGATCATATCGTCAGCGATCCGCTTATGGATCTCAAGGACGGCTCTTCTCGTCGCTTCCGTCGGATGTGCCGTCATAATAAGTTCAAGACAGATCCCCTGGATCATCTCTTGAATTTCATCTGCCGATATATTCTTCTCTTTGAGCTTCAGCACCGCATCCTCAATCGAACCCGGTTGAATCTTCTCTCCTGCTGAACGCTCATAATCACGCTTCCGACGAATGCGGTGGTTCTGCTCAGCGATATTAACCAATTGAAAGTAGATCGCAAAAGCACGGATAACCTGATGGCGAACATTCGGATTAAGGGAGATGATCATCTGCTTCAATTCCTCGTTGGACTTAGCGGGATCGGCACGTAAAGTCTTGCTCATCTCCCGAATGTTTTCAACGATATCCAATAGTTCCATTCCACCCTGATGTACCAATACTTCGCCCAAAATATTGCCAAGAAATCTTACATCCCGACGCAACAGATTATGGTTGTTATTCATTTCCAGGCGACTATCATGATGAATTGTTTCAGACATCTTTCCTCTCACCCCATTCTAACTAACACCAAGATCAATCTTTTCATCAGTTCTCGTTACCGTTGAAAATGATTATGTAGACAATTGTATCAAAATTTTGTGATAAATACCTCACTAATTTTAAAGTTCACACAATTAACTGAATATCACGGGGAGCATCACTCAGTTCCTGTGAGCAGTCTAAGCAATCACTGCTGCACTGTCCAATGCATGCAGAGTAAGCTAGAGTCGGGAGGAGGACCTAAAGGAGGGAACTGAAGGATTGTAGGTTCCTGAGCCTTTAACCTTAGCACAGAACTTCATAATGTGTGTAATCAACGATGTTCATCACAAAATTATGACAACCTATCAACCTATATGGCTATTGTCGGTATAGTTTTCCCTGAACATTCAGCTTTATCCCTAAAGCAGTCCTTCTTGAGTCATTACTGCAACGCTTTAAACGACACAAGTCCATAATTAAGGCAAAAGCTTCAACGCTTCTACTAACGCGTTTGAGCTCGGAGAACATGACTTTTCAGGTGACAAGTTAAACGATAAATAGTTACAAAAAAAACCCTTATATAAGGGTTCGCCGATGCTATGTATGGAGCGGGTGAAGGGAATCGAACCCTCGCTACCAGCTTGGAAGGCTGGAGTTCTACCACTGAACTACACCCGCATAAAAAATAATGGTCGGGACGACACGATTCGAACATGCGACCCCCTGGTCCCAAACCAGGTGCTCTACCAAGCTGAGCTACGTCCCGATTAGTAAGAGTGGCGTGCCCTGAGAGATTCGAACTCCCGACCTTTTGATTCGTAGTCAAACGCTCTATCCAGCTGAGCTAAGGGCACGCGTTATATGGAGCGGACGACGAGATTCGAACTCGCGACCCTCGCCTTGGCAAGGCGATGCTCTACCACTGAGCCACGTCCGCATCATGCGCGTGGAGGGACTTGAACCCCCACGGTTTCCCGCTAGATCCTAAGTCTAGTGCGTCTGCCAATTCCGCCACACGCGCGAGGTAAATGGTGAGCCATGGAGGACTCGAACCTCCGACACCCTGATTAAAAGTCAGGTGCTCTACCGACTGAGCTAATGGCTCATGATGGCTGGGGATCTAGGATTCGAACCTAGGCATGACGGAGTCAAAGTCCGTTGCCTTACCACTTGGCTAATCCCCAACATTCAGCCCTTATGGTTGCAACCATTATAGGTTAGCATATTAGTTCGCAAAAATCAAATTTAACATTTACCGCGTTGGCAGTATTGGGTTTTTGAGGGCAACGGGAGTTTCTAATTCCCGAAGTTCTCCTTCCCTCCAAATTGCTTCGAGGGATAGACCGCGTAAGCGGTGATATTGAGTGGTGGAGGCTGACGGGATCGAACCGCCGACCCTCTGCTTGTAAGGCAGATGCTCTCCCAGCTGAGCTAAGCCTCCATATAATGACCCGTAGGGGATTCGAACCCCTGTTACCTCCGTGAAAGGGAGGTGTCTTAACCCCTTGACCAACGGGCCTTGTTCAAAAGCTCCCAACCGGGATCGAACCGGTGACCTCTTCCTTACCATGGAAGCACTCTACCTGCTGAGCTATGGGAGCAGGGTTGGCTCCCCGAGCAGGACTCGAACCTGCGACAACTCGATTAACAGTCGAGTGCTCTACCGACTGAGCTATCAGGGAACATTCATTCCGAAGCAATAGCATCGGTTAGATTGTTTGTCCGAGGCTTAGCTGTGTCCTGCCAAATAGGGAGACTCCGATAAGCCTGGTAGGTTAGAGGCTTGGCAACGTCCTGCT
>NZ_BMAQ01000055.1 GCF_015472005.1 Insulibacter thermoxylanivorax
AGAAAGGTGTTTTTCTGTCAAGAACGAGATTTTTCAAGAGAAAATCCTAGCCCTATCAAGGCTTAACACTAATTTTCAAGGTGCGAAAGTTGAGTTATAGTAACTATATTGGTTAGACTTATACAAAAAATAGTTTGCAAATATTGAAAACTGGCCCCCCGGAAGCTAACATACAACAAACTTCCGAGGAGGCGTTTTTCATGTCCAAGCCCATCCATTTGTACCTTCTGGATATCGACCCCGCCACCGAGCGGCATCTGCTTTCCCTCGCCCAGCGCCATCTCAAGCTGGTACTCGAAAGCGGCCACCGCCATACTTCTTCCAAGCGCCGCGCGGAGATCGGCCGTTGATTGAAACCTTGGAGTCGCCTACCGAAAGTCGAACGACGGTTAAACCTTTTATCGCCTTTACCGTTTGGAACCTACCGGACCAATAGAGTTCCGCGCCCAATGCCTCGAATACCCCGCGCATGGGAACCATCGTGCTTCCCTTGTAGAGGATCGCGGATTGGGGGAAGTGTTGGAGGACGCCGTCAATCGTGACATTGACTTCTTCGAATTGGGCTTGTTGGACGGATGCTGCCGAAGCATTTTCCGCTGCGAGAGCGGGTACTCCTGAACATACGCTTCCCGCGATCACTGCGCTGAGAACTGCTCTGCCTAACTTCTTTCGAACTACCATGAACGTACCTCCATTACCTAATCGCTCTTATTATAAAGGAAAATGACAATGGGAGAAAAGACCAATTTTAAAGCCTAAACTACTCTACTGGTAACAGAAGTGAGTGTAAAATGTTTGTGGGCAGTAAAAAGGAATAATTGGTGAAACAATGTTTAAAAGCATGGAAAAAGGCTTCCCTTCTTGGTAGAGTGAAATACGTCAAACAAACACTCAGAAAGGGGAAGCCTCATGCAACAGTGTACATGGCGGTTACCTCATGGCTGGGATGTTCTCTTGAAGTATAACTTTTTCATTTTTCATGTGTTCATAAGATAGAAGCTGGTAAAGTCATCAAAGTCTATCGTTAATCTCTGGAAATATGGAGGTGTTTTTAGTGATTCGATTGACCATTCCGCTGTAAAGTACATCGTGGTGATTGCAACTGTGCAATGTATCTTTTCTATCAAAAATATCATTAAAGAATGGGTGTGAAATAATGATGAAAAAGTTCTTGTCTAGAATGTTGCCATTATTTCTGGCTATGGTTCTTTTGACGATACCAAATGGTATCTGGGTCAATTCAGCACTAATTGATGGCGGAGATCCAAATTATATCTATAATTATGAGGAGTTGGAGGCTCCACCTTTGGATATGGCTCTATTCCCAAAGCCGATCAAAAACTTTGATATAAGCTTCATTGATAAGAGCCATGTTCGTATTAATCTGGAGACGGATGTGCCTGTATCATTGGAAATCAAGACCACCCAACCTGTTCAAACCATCCTGCAGAAGGAGATGAACCTGAAGGCCTTGTCAGAGGAAGCCCCCTTTACTTTGAAGGGACAAAACTTTAACGATGTCAGCATACCGGTAGACATCAATAATACCAATATCGATCTCACTTTATCTAACGGGGACATACACTTCTCCACAACGATTCTGATACGAGACGGCGAGATTTTAAACAACATCAGTCAATTTAGCGATTACACCTTGAAAGACAGCTCTATGATCGTGCCCTTTGCCTCCAGATATGAAACAGAACCTAATAATTCATACTCTTCTGCTAATACTTCATACAGTGGCGACGACAACTATGGTAATTTCTCGACTACTGAAGACACAGAAGACTGGTGGAAATTCACTCTGAGCTACAGGGCATTTGTGAACATCTTCCTGGGGAATATTCCTTCCGGAAGTGACTATGACGTACGTCTCTATTCTAGCAGTAACACAACTACTCCGATCTGGAGCGGAGTTAACTCTGGAAACAGTAATGAACTTCTTCTGAACAAAGACCTTGAAGCAGGCACCTATTATTTAAAGGTGACCAGATTCTCAGGCCCGAACACGACCTCTTATTATAACTTGAGATGGAGAATTAACAAGCATTGGCCAGTACTATGGAATACGACAATTAATTCGGGATACAGAACATCAAGTCGCCCGGATCATGCAGGAATTGACATTAACTATACGGCTTCGCTCCTGACAGCTACAAGCGAAACAAACAAATGCAATGGCGGTAAACAGTGCTACAAGGCCAACAATATTGCCGCAGCTTGGGATGGAACTGTTGCCAAAGTTGAAACTCCAGATAATCCATCCACTGGATATGGTCGAGTCATATATATCAACCATAATGTAGATGGAGTCTATTATCAGACCAGGTACGCACATCTCCACAGTGTTTCTGTAAACCAATATGATACTGTCAAAGCAGGAGATGTGATTGGTGTTATGGGGAATACCGGCAGCGTTAGCGGAACAACAGGCGTGCACCTACATTTCGAAATCCGGACGTGCACAACATCGACATGTTCAAGTACAACGGACATTGATCCATTGACGCAATTCCCGGGCTATTAAGATCAAAGGTTTAAGGATCAGAGGTTTATCGAAGCTGGAGCGACAGAGCAGCAGCGATGTAATGGCAAAACCTTGTGTGTCTGAAGGAAGAGCCCCGGGGTGAAAGTTGGATTGCTTGTGAAGTTCTTACAAACAGGAGTATGCAATACATTGTATGGGAGGGGTCTTATGAAAAAGACAGCGGCTTCTATAATCCTTGTCCTGATCTTTATCTTACTGGTTGGCTGCACCGATAAGGATGAATTTAAAACCAATCTTCAAAAAATAATCGTACCGGATATGTCTGTCTCCATTTTGGAAGCCGATGAAGAAACTCAACTTTCGTGGTTGAAAGATATTTCCAGATTCCAAGATGAAACGTTGAGAAGCAAAACGTCCAATCTTTCTGATAAGGACATCCAAACGGTCAAGGATCATTTATCTCAGGTATATGGGCCGGAGTTAGTGCAAATTCACGTGGAAGATATCTATAAGTATGACGAGGGTACGCGCACATATTACGTTCCTGATGGAGATTGGTCCATGTACAGTTTAGATGAATGGTCTTCAAGTGAAATCTCCCTCACGTCTCGATCGGAGCAATCTGCAACGTTTTTGCTGAGTGGCATTGATTTTGCCGGTGATGAACAGAAATATCAGTTAGATTTCTCAATATCGAATGGGAAATTATTGCTTGAAAAAAGAACATACCTGAGGTAGATCGCTTGAAGCTGGAATCTCATCATGTGAGCAGAGTGTCTTGGCAAACACTCTGCTTTTTTTGGTCGGCGTGCCCAGCGAAGCACGCATCTTCTATCCGGTGAAAGTCCGGTCACGGGAGGGGCCAAGCCCCCGTGTAGCTAGGATGCCTGCGTATGACGAAATCTGTACGTAGAAGCGCATCGACGAAAGTACCTGTCAGAGACAGGGCGAGCAACATACCAGGCCGTAACATGAAGTGAATCCTGCCGCGTCGTCAAAAAGGTCCCGCGAGGGGGAAGAGAGGAAGCCGAGTCTCGCGACTATAGACGAAGGCCATGGAAGCCCCGTTGGGGATCTCGACGGTGATCTGTGGGAACGACATGGCAAGGGGCTTGGGGAACTGACGCGTTCTGCGGACGATCTGGTGGTCATCTGCAAAACGAGGAAGGAAGCTGAGCGGGCGTATGAACTCATACGTGCGAACATGGAACGCTTGGAACTCACCCTGAACCCCACGAAAACGCGCATTGTCGGGCTCTGGACAGGAGAAGAGGCTTCGACTTCTTGGGGATGCACCATCATTAGATCTTCAATTTGCATTATACTTCATTTACAGGAAGTACGATAAATAGGTAATATATGATATATAGACAATAAATGACTCCTGGAAAGGGATCGAAATGGATGAAAAGTTGATATGGTTGTTAACTGATTTTTACGGACTTCAACCAAGCCTTCAGAAACTGGTATACCAGACATTTTACAGGACATATTACGGAACCATTTTTTTTATTTTGCGAGATCATCAATCAACAGAAGACTTATTGCAGGAAGTCTTCATCAAAGTGATCGATAAAGTGCCTCGTATGGACTTTAATGACGATGTGAATAAGTTAAGAGGTTGGATCAAAGTCGTTTTGCGAAATGCGACATATAATTATTTAAGAGGGAAAAAAAAGAGAAACGCCCATACGGATCTGGAAAGTGTATGGGATATTGATGCTCAATTCAATTATTCGGTAGAGGACGAAGTGGAATCAAAGATATTTCTGGAGAGTTTAAAGTACTACCTGGGTTGTCTGAAGCAGGAATATCGAATATTAATTGAACTTAGGTCACAGGGGTTGAGTTACAAGGAGATTTCAGAACAACTGGATCTTCCAGAAAACAATGTGAAGCAGAAATTGCATCGCGCACGCAAAGAGATCAAAAACAAGATGAAATTCGATTGGATGTGATTTTATGAAGGAAGCAGAGTTCGAGAAGATGTTTGATCAGTACTATGATCAGGCGATTAAAGAAATTAAAGGGATTCCGGACAGTTTGTCCTCATGGGAAAAAGTTAAACACTCAACTTTCGCAGCTTAAT
>NZ_BMAQ01000056.1 GCF_015472005.1 Insulibacter thermoxylanivorax
CGCTTGCTCCGATCTGGCGATGAGCCGTTGCCGGATCGTTTCATGACTGATCGCTTGATAACCCAGCAGCTCTTTGATTTGCCGTGCTGACTCATGGTAAGAGGGGCCTGCGGTTGCCAGTTCAACTGCCCACTCCTCAAGATGCGGACTGATCCCCGTTTGCCCATCAAAGGCTAGCGCTTGATCAAGCAAATAGACATAGGTGCCTTTTTCACGATCCTGATACAGCCTGCGAGAGAAACTGATTTCACCAAATGATGTGCTCATCGTCACTTGTCGCTTATCACGCAGTCGATACCTGGTATGATCGCGATTTGCCATGATCCAACTATCGATTTCCTCGAGACAGCGAACCATGACTTCGGCAAACATCGCTTGTAATTGTTGAAATAAATTCACTTCGATTTCTTTCAATGTCGGCAAATTCATGATAAACTGTTGCATGAGGCTTCCCCTTTCTGAGTGGTTTGTTTTGCCGCATTTCACTCTACCAAGAAGGGAAGCCTTTTTCCATGCTTTCAAGCATTGTTTCACCAATTATTCCTTTTTACTGCCCACAAACATTTTACACTCAC
>NZ_BMAQ01000057.1 GCF_015472005.1 Insulibacter thermoxylanivorax
TTGCGCAGTTAGCCGACGTTCGCTTTATCGCTTTGACGCTTCTTCATCCCATCTCCAATCGTCGATCGGATGAATCCGCACCGGCTTAAGAATGATTTTTGTTCAGTTTTCAAAGAGCTTCCTCATCGCATGAATTGCTTTCTTCTGACATCATCGCAGCCAACTTCTTTTCAGCGGCGACAAGAACTAATAATATCAGGTTCAAGAATAGTTTTCAACTGGTTTATTATGGATTACCCATCATATGCTTATGTAATGTAAAAATTCGATTCCTTATTTATAATCCTGAGGACCATCACTTCAACTTTATGCTTTGCAGCAAGTCACACTTTGAATATTGGCTATGTGGAGTTTATCCGTGAAGCTTGAGTCTGCGTTACGTCAACTTACGTTATGTTGTCTATCCGAACATCCGGCTGATCGCCATGCCATGACTTCTTCCATTGTTCGATTAGCGGGACAGCGGTATGATATACTTTTCGTTACTCAGTGTTATGAGCAGGTGATGACGCAATGAGAGGCATGAGGTTTTCATTATTACGCAGACCCCGAAGACTGACGCTGATGATCCCTTTTGCATATTTTTTGGTCGTTTTGATCACCGTGACCTTCAGCTCCGTCATCCTTCACCGGGCCGCGTGGCACTCAGCACAAAAGCAAGTCAATGAAGCCGCATTACAAACCGTATCCTCCATAGAAACCAACGTCCATATGTTGGTCGACAATGTCAACAACTACTCGAAGATCATCATTTCGGATGCCAATCTGCAGGGTTTGCTCCGAGAAGGCAATCTGTATGCCAACCTGGACATCCAGTCCAGAATCAAGCGGGATTTGCACCATATTATGCAAACGTTTCCGATCATTGACTCGATTTTTATTTTTGACCAGTCCGGCCATGGTTTCTCCTTAGGATCGCAGTACACGCCTGCGTTCATCGAGTCAAATGTGGAACATGCACCATGGTACGATGAAGCCGTTGAGCGCAACGGAGCTTATCTGCTGCGTTTAAACGGAAGCGGCGTCTTTGCCAGCGAAGCAGAAGGAAATTTCGTCTCCTTTATCCGAATGATTCGAGATCTGGATGATACGACTCCCTTGGGCATTCTGGTGATCAACATTCCTGAGAGCGCTTTTGCTGATGCCTATTCCAATCTCGCCAATCACAACGGCCAACAATTCGCCATCCTGGATGAACAGCATCGCTTGATCACGGCCAAGGCAGCAGAAGGCGGCCAGTCCGCCGTCATTGATCATCTGACGAAGAAAATCATTGAGCTGAAGCAATCCGAATTCAGCCGGCAATTATCGGGCTTCTTCCCCTTGTCTTTTGAATCCAGATCGTACACCGTTTCATGGAAAGTTGACGATGCTTTCGGCTGGACATTTTTTAATGTGACACCCAATCAATCCCTATATTCTGAAAATATGTCTCTTGTATTGCGCACGCTCGTCCTGCTTGTCATCAACGGAGTCGTGTTTTACATCAGTTCATTCATCATTTCCAGACACGTGCTAAACCCGATCAAACAATTGCTTAGGGCAATGAAAAGCACGAAGAGCAACAAATTGGTCAAGCTTGAAACTATTCCCAACAACGAAGAATTCGGACAGCTGTTCATTGGATACAACCGGATGATCGATCAGATCAATCAGTTGCTGAAACGGATCATCGATGAGCAGAACACGATCCGTAAAGCGGAACTCAGTGCGCTGCAGGCACAGATCAAACCGCATTTCCTGTATAACACCCTGGATTCCATTACATCGCTTGCCATGATGGGACAAAACGATCAGGTCATCGAGATGCTGGAAGCGCTGGGCAGTTATTATCGATTAAGCGTCAGCAAAGGACGCGAGTTGATCACCGTTGAAGAGGAAATCTCCATGGTACGCAATTACTTGCTGATCCAGAAAGTGCGCTATCGCGATCTTTTTGATGTGGAATATGAAGTGGACGAGAATTGCTTGCAAGTGCCGATCCTTAAGCTGGTCTTACAGCCCCTGGTCGAAAATTCGCTGTATCACGGGATCAGAAACATGGGAAGCAAAGGCACCATCCGAATCAGCGCCCGCCTCGCTGATGGATGGCTGCACTTATCCGTCAGCGACGACGGCGTCGGCATGACTGCCGAGCAGATCCAGCAGATAACAGCGATGGAAAACAAGGGCGAGAAGAGCAGTTTCGGCCTGAAAGGAACGATGGAAAGACTGCGGATCTACTATAACGGCAAAAACGAATTTATCATCAACAGCGAACCGGGCAAAGGAACAACGATTACCATACGGATTCCTGCAGGAGATGAGAACACATGGAGAAATTGAAGATCTTGATTGTCGATGATGAGTATTTGATCCGAAATCTGATCCGCATGTGCCTCGATTGGGAGAAACACGGCTTTACCATTATCGGTGAAGCATCGAGCGCCCTGGAGGCGCTGGACTTGCTCGAAGAGCTGGAGCCGGATATCATCTTCACGGATATTTCCATGCCGCACATGGACGGCATTACCTTCAGCAGCAAGGTACTCAACCTGTATCCCTATACCAAAATCGTCATCATCACGGGCTATGATGAATTTGATTATGCACAAAGGAGCATTAAGCTGGGCATATCTGATTTTATCCTCAAACCGATCCGCGCCGCTGAACTGTTGGATGTGATGAACAAGTTAAAACACCAGATCGAAGAGGAAAGGGCACGGGATGAACAGTTAGAGGCGCTGCGCAAGGAACTGGAACGAAATCTGCCGGTGCTGAGGGAAAAATTCGTCGCCAGCTGGTTAGAAGGGAATATTGCCAAGGATGAGCTGAGGGACAAATGCCGTTACTACAACATGCCCTCAGTCATCCGTGAGGGAAACGTGCAAGCCGCTGTCATAGAAGTCGCCCTTTCTGCAAAAGATAAAACAGAAGAACAACTCCTGCTAAAGGAGATGCAGTGCAAAAACCGAACAGAAGCTTTCTTCGAACATGATGAGCGGATCATGGTAGTGTCCGATGCCAAAAACCGCATCGTGATACTGGCCATGAATCGAGCCGAAAACTTGGTGAATGATTGCGAACGGCTGATCACGGTGTTGACCAAAGCCTTCGATTGCGAGGTCAATATCGGTGTCGGGCGGCTGCACGAATCATTGGAAGACGTACCCGAATCCTATTGGGAAGCCTGTCGTGCCCTCCGCTACAAAGTGTTCACCGGCAAAAACCAGGTCATCTACTATGACGACGTGGTCGCGAGCAGGGGACAGCAGTATCGTTCCAATCCGGACTTACTGCAGCAGCTGCATTTTTATATCAGTGCAGGTGCTGCTGATCAAGCCATGAAGATCCTGCATCAGATATTCGATATCTCCTTCTCCGATGCGTCGCAGATCCGTCTGGCAATCATGGATGTGGTCACCCATTGCATCCATGCAGCCATCGAACAGCAGATCGACGGCGAACACGTCTTCAAGAAGGATACGCTGACGGCCATCCTGTCTGCCGACGATCTTCCGGAAGCCATGAGACAGATCGAGGGCTATGTACGCCACTTAGCAGAGCAGATCGATGCCAAAAGCCGGGGCGACAAACAAGACCTGGTCAGCCAAGTGAAGGCGTATATCGAGGACAACTTGGGAGACCCCGACCTAAAGCTGCAATCCGTAGCAGAGCTTTTCTATGTCAGTCCAGGTCATCTCAGCCGTCTCATGAAGCAGGAAACCGGACAATCCTTTGTGACCTATTTGACGAACCAGCGGATGAAAAAAGCCGCTGCCTTGCTTCGGGAAACGGATCTAAGGGGATACCAGATCGGTGAACAGGTCGGCGTTCCCGATCCCCACTATTTCAGCCATGTGTTCAAGAAGAACACCGGCATGTCCATCAGTGAATACCGGGAACGGTTTGCCCCCAAGAAAGGTGATCAGGTTGAAGAACAGGATGTTTGAATTTTGAAACTTCATGCTTGAATATTGCATGGGATTCAAATCAGGAGCATCTTACAATGGGCATGAAAGCACATACAAGAAAGGGGTAGCAACTAAAGATGAAAGCGTTATTCAAAAAATCCATGATCGCAGTGTTGTCCTTCGTCCTGCTCATCAGCCTTGCCGCTTGTGGAAGCGGTTCAAAATCCAAGAGCAACAATGCAGGCGACGGAACGGCGGGCGGAAATGAAACCAAAACCATCGAATTGACACTCTGGGATCAGTCCGTCGGTAATACAGACCCATCCGCCAAACTGATTCCGGAAATCGTGGAAACCTGGAACAAAGAGAACCCTCACATCCAGGTGAAGCGCACAGGTACATCAGGTGAACAATACAAGACCAAGATCAAAACCGCTATCGCAGCCAATGAAGCACCGGATATTTTCTACGGCATGGGCGGCGGGAGCTTCATGCAGCCGTACATCGAAAACGGCGATGTCCTCGACATTACGGATTACGTAACAGAAGATGTGAAGGCAAGAATTAAGCCGGGCGTCATCGAAACGCTGGAACACAACGGAAGGCTCTTTACACTTCCGGTTTATACGCACATCGCTAACCTGTACATCAACACAGAATTGTTTGAAAAAGCAGGAGCAGAAATTCCTACTACTTATACAGAACTGCTGGAAGCTGTTGCGAAGCTCCGCGCTGCAGGCATAACGCCGGCTGTTCTCGGCGAGAAAGACCGCTGGCCGGGCATGTATTGGTACAACATCATCGCGATGCGTCAAGCTGGTCATGATGCAGTAGTTGAAGCGTTCCATGATCCGTCCAAATGGAACTCCCCGGACTTCGTGGAAGCGGCTCGTAAGATGCAAGAGCTGGTCAAGGCCGGTCTGTTTAACGACAGCATGTTCAGCATGAGCTATGATGAGATGCTCGGCGCATTCAACGCGGGCAACGGCGCTATGATGTTCCAAGCTAACTGGGTAAATGCCGGTATTGAGGATCCATCCTCGGCCACGAAGGGTAAAGTTGTCGTCGTTCCGTTCCCGGTATTTGAAGACGGTAAAGGAACGGTAAATGAATTCTTCGGCGGGTCTTCAGACGGATACTACATCAGCAGCAGCACCAAGCATCCGGATGAAGCTTATCAATTCCTGCTGTATCTGAGTGAACAACTTGGTACGCGCGGATTCCTCATGGGAGCAGGCCTGCCGACTTGGAACACAGACGGTCTTGATACCTCCAGCCTCTCTCATCTGGATCTGACCTTTGCTGAGCTGATGGATACGGCAGAATCGTTCATCCCATGGTGGGATAACATCTTCCCGGCAACATCGGCTGAAACACACAAAAACCTGGTTGCACAACTGCTGGCAGGCGACCTTACTCCTGAACAATTCGCTGAAGAGATGTCCAAGTTAGAACCTACAGAATTGAACCTGCAATGATCATAAGCGCACGGTCGATGCAGCAGGGGAACGATCTCCCCTGCTGCATCCTCCCGCATCTAACGCTTGGAGGGAGCTTGCTGTATGGATAAAGTATTTTCAAACAAAAGGGACATCGCGATATTCGTCGGTCCGACCCTTTTGCTTTTTTTTGGGATTGTATTGATTCCGATTTTCGTATCTAGTTATTACAGCCTGCTGGAATGGAACGGCGTTACGAAACCGACATTCATCGGCCTGGACAACTACGTTGAGATGTTCACCGACTCGCGGGCGCTGAATTCGATGAAAAACTCTTTGCTCTATGCCGGTGCATCGGTCTTCATCCAATTGCCCATCTCGCTTCTGCTTGCTTTAATCCTCGCATCAGGGATTAAGGGAGAAGGGTTCTACCGCACGGTATACTTCATTCCGGTTCTGTTATCCACCGTTGTGATCGCACAGCTCTGGTCGAAGATCTACAATGCCGACTACGGGATGCTCAACACCTTGCTGACCAATATCGGACTTCCCCATTTGGCGCAGGATTGGCTTGGACAACGGGAAACCGCCTTGGCTGCTTCGTTCATCCCAACCTTGTGGCAATATGTTGGGTACCACATGCTCTTGATGTATGCAGGAGCCAAGTCGGTCTCGCCGGAACTCATCGAAGCGGCTAAGATCGACGGTGCATCTACCATTCGGACGGCCTTCTCCATCGTCATTCCGCTGATGAAACCGATTCTTAAAGTCAGCTTAGTGTTCTCTGTCATCGGTGCACTCAAGATCTTCGATCTGATCTATGTATTGACCGGCGGCGGACCGTTCTTTACAACCGAGGTTCCGAGCACTTTGATGTACACGACGATCTTCGATACGTACCGGTACGGTTACGGAAGTGCTTTGTCCGTCTTTATCATCTTAGAGTGCTTGCTTTTCACGGTTATCATCAACAAATTTTTCAAAACGGACTATTGAGGAGTGAGAAGAATGGAAGCAGCAATCTCGGGACAACCTCGGAAATCCAAGCTGTTCTACAGGATCGGCATGATCCTGCTGCAAGCGATGCTCGTCCTCTTCGCTGTCGTGCAGATCTATCCGCTCATCTGGCTGGCCTTCTTTTCACTGAAGGATAACAGCGAGATTTTCAGCGGGGATGTCTTGGGACCGCCCAAACAATTTCTATGGAGCAACTATACCAAGGCTCTCTCCGACGGAAATGTGCTGACTTATTTTATAAACAGCGTGTGGGTCACCGCAGTTACGATCTTCCTCGTATTGCTCCTCTCCTCCATGTCCGCTTATGCTATCACCCGGATGAAATGGAGATTTAGCAATGCGACGATGACGCTCATCTTGCTTGGCATGATGGTGCCGATCCACGCCGCGCTGCTGCCGCTCTTCATGGTGCTTAGAAATCTGAAACTGCTGAACACCCATTGGGCGCTTATCATCCCATACGTAGCATTCGGGCTCCCGCTCGCGATATTTATTCTCGCCAGCTTCTTCAAAGGTGTTCCCCGCGAGATGGAAGAATCAGCCGTAATGGATGGATGCGGTATATACCGGACGTTCTTCTTCATCGTATTGCCGCTTGTTCGTCCGGCGCTGGTGACTGTGGCGATCTTTACCTTCCTGTCCTCGTGGAACGAGCTGATGTTTGCCGTCACCTTCATCAATGACACCATCTATCAGACGTTGACGGTCGGGATCATGTCCATGGTCGGAACCTATATTACCCAATGGGGTATCATCGGGGCAGGTTTGATGATCTCTACGATTCCTACGATCATCATCTATTTGCTCCTCAACAAACAAGTGCAGGAAAGTATGATCGCAGGAGCCGTCAAAGGCTGAGCAGCAGGGACAAGGACATAACACGCATACACTGGACTCCGTTCATGACGGGGTCCTTTTTTTGTAATGCTGACTCACAATTAAATACGCCTGCATACGCCATCAAAAAAGCGCCCATCCCAATACCAGCTCTCAACACCGGTACCGAGACAGACGCTTGAGCACATTTGGTTCCTATACCCATTCGCCCGTCACTTCAGCCTCAACTTCGCTAGGAAGGTTTCTTCGTCCAATACCGTCACGCCCAGTTCCTGCGCCTTCTTCAGCTTGCTGCCTGCTTTCTCGCCGGCGATGACGAAATCCGTCTTCTTCGAGACGCTTCCCGCCACCTTCGCTCCCGCCTGCTCGAGGAGCTTCGCGGCTTCCCCCCGCGTCATCTTCTGCAGCGTGCCTGTCAGCACGACGTTCTTGCCGCTGAATTCGCTGACTATGGCTGTCTCCCCCGCGAGCTCCGGTTCCTCGAACTGGGGTGAAACCCCCGCTGCCAGCATCCGATCGATGCTTTCCTTGACACGCGGATCGGCAAAGAACGAGATGATGCTCTCGGCGACGATCTGACCGACGTCAGGAATCTGCAGCAGCTCCTCGACGGTGGCTTGGCGGACCGCCTCCAAACTCTTGAAGTGCTCGGCCAAAGACCTCGTCGTGGTGATTCCCGTATTCGGAATGCCAAGCGCAAAGAGGAAGGACGCAAGATCGCACTGCTTGCTCTTCTCAATCGCATCGAGCAGTTTCTGCGCTTTCCGCTCACCAAACCGCTCCAAGCGGATAAGATCCTCGAACTTCAGATCATAGAGATCTGCCGGATCCCTAACGTCCAGCTCGGTGAAGAGTTGATCAGCGGTCATGATGCTTAAGGACTCGATGTCCATCGCATTGCGCGAAGCGAAGTGGGTCAGACGGGCGACCATCTGCGGCTTGCAGCCGAGGCTGTTCTCGCAGAACAAGTGCGCGCCGCGCTGCACTAGTTTCGAGCCGCAGGCCGGGCACTCTTCGGGGTACTGAATCTCTTCCCCGTCCTTCTCATCGGTCACCTTGCCCAGGATCTCCGGGATCACATCGTTCGAACGGCGAATGTAGACTTCTGCGCCCAGCGCATGCTTCACATTCTTCCGTTCGATATCGCCGATGTTGTTGAGCGTGCACCGCTGTACTGTCACGCCGCCGATCTCAACGGGCTCAACAATCGCTACAGGCGTAATCTTGCCTGTACGTCCGACCTCCCACGTCACATCGCGCAGGATCGTCGTCACTTCTTCTGCTTCAAATTTATAAGCGATCGCCCAGCGCGGGAACTTCTCCGTATAGCCCAGCACTTCGCGCGTCCGCAGATCCGTCAGCTTGATCACCGCGCCGTCGATCAGATAATCCAGCTCATGGCGCCGTGCTTTGATCGCTTCGAGCTCCGCCTTCACTTCGTCCATCGTCTGCACGAAGGCGATATACGGATTGACTTTGAAGCGATTATCCTTAAGGAACTGCACCATCTCCTGATGGGTCGCGAACAGCTGGCGATCGGAATAACCGACATTGTAGATAAAAGCATCCAGCTTCCGCTCCGCTGTCACCGCCGGGTTTAGGTTGCGCAAGGCGCCGGCTGCGGCATTGCGTGCATTTTTGAGCGGTTCTGTTGCCGTTTTGTTATATTGTTCAAGCACGGACAGATACATGATCCCCTCGCCCTGCACCTCGATGATCCCGTCGCGGTAAGGGATCGTCAGCGGGATGGAGCGGATCGTCTTCACCTGGGCCAGGATGCCTTCGCCTGTGATCCCGTTGCCCCGCGTTGCCGCTTGCACGAGCACCCCATGATCATAGGTCAGGTTGATCGTGAGGCCGTCATATTTTAACTCCACAGAGAACGTCGGCTCGGGAAGCGGATCTTCTGGATGTTCCCGATTGTATTCATGGATCAGCCGGGTCACCCGTTGGTACCATGCCTCCAGATCGTCATCCGTCTGCGCCTTGTCCAGACTCCACAGGCGGGCGAGGTGCCGATGCTCCTCGAAGCCCTCCAAGATCTCCCCGCCGACGCGTTGCGTTGGCGACTCAGGCAGGATGACGCCGGTTTCCCGCTCCAGACGAACCAGTTCGTCATACAGCTGATCATATTCCGCATCGCTGATCTCCGGCTGGTCTAATGTGTAATATAGATAATTGTGGTGATTCAGCTCATCCACCAGTTGCTTCATGCGATCCATAGGCGAAGCCATCTCACTAAGCCTCCTTTGTTCAAACACGCCCTACGCCTTCGTAATCGGCGCGAATCGGGCCAGCAGCTTCTTGATCCCCGTCGGAGCAGGGAACGCGATCTGCAGTTCCTGATCATCTCCGCTGCCCTTCACCGAGACGACGGTGCCGATGCCCCATTTCTTATGGGAGACCTTGTCCCCCGTCTTCCACTCCACGGATCCGCCGCCTCCATCCCCGCCGGACTGGTTAGCAGCGCCGCCGATCACGCGTCCCGCACCATAGGTGGAACGGGAAGCAGCGCGCCGGCCGTTGGACGACCGCTGCGCCGCACCGCTGCTGCTCCAGCTTGAGCCGGCATCCGGCTCATCGACGGCATCCCAGTCATCCATCCATCGGCTCCCGCTGTAGCGGCTGACCCCGCCATAACCTCCGGAGCGGCCATAGCCGCTTGCTCCGCCATAGCCGGCCCTGCCATAACCGCCTGCGCCTCCGTAACCATAGCCGCCATCAGCATCTCCGCCGACCACTTCCGTGATCTCCTCCGGAATCTCTTGCAGGAAGCGCGACGGCATATTCAGATTTGTCCGACCGAACAAGGTGCGCATCCTGGCGCAGGACAGCACCAATTTCTCTTCTGCCCGCGTTATCGCAACATAGGCGAGGCGGCGTTCCTCCTCCAATTCTTCCGGATCGTTCAACGCCCGGCTGTGCGGGAACACCCCTTCCTCCATGCCGATTACGAACACATAAGGGAACTCCAAGCCCTTCGCGCTGTGCATCGTCATAAGCGTCACTCGGTCCTCGGGGTCCTCCGGGTTCTCATCGGCCAGCGTATCAATATCGGCGATCAGCGCCAGATCCGTCAGGAAGGCGAGCAGGGATTTATCTTCATTCTTCTCTTCATAATCCTGCGTTACCGACAGGAACTCATCGATATTCTCAACCCGTGTGCGCGATTCGATCGTATTCTCCTGTGCGAGCTGCGCCCGATACCCGGTCCTCTCCAGCAGCTGCTCCGTCAGCTCCGTTACCGGCAGGTAATCCGCCATCTGCCGAAGCTGATCGATAAGCTGTTTGAAATCATACAGCGCATTCTTCTGTCTGGTGCCGATCTCGATCGCATCCAGCTCGTCCAAACTCGCGAAGAGCGAGAGGCCTCTGCCGGCTGCATAAGCGGTCAGCACATCCAAAGTGGCTTGTCCGATCCCCCGCTTCGGTTCGTTGACGATCCGCAGGAAGCTGATATCGTCGTCCGTGTTCGAGACAAGCCGCAAGTAGGCGAGCAGATCCTTGATCTCCTTCCGCTCGTAGAAGCGGATGCCGCCGACGATCTGATACGGGATATTGGATTTGAGGAAGATTTCCTCGATCACCCGGGACTGGGCGTTCGTGCGGTACAGGATGGCATGATCCCGGTAGGAGCGGCCGTCGCGGATATGCTGCTGAATCTCGCTGACGATGTGATAGCCCTCCGCATGCTCCGAATCGGCATAGTAGATCTTGATCTTGCTGCCGTCGCCCCGATCCGTCCACAGGTTCTTCGGCTTGCGTCCGGTATTGCGGGAGATCACTTCATTGGCCGCTTTCAGGATAAAGCCCGTTGAGCGGTAGTTCTGCTCCAGCATAATCGTCTTCGCTTCCGGATAGTCCTTCTCGAAGTTTAAGATATTGGAGATATCCGCTCCGCGCCAGCGGTAGATCGACTGGTCGCTGTCGCCGACAACGCACAGGTTGCGGTGCGCCGCCGCCAGATATTTGCACAACATATACTGCGCATGGTTCGTGTCCTGATATTCATCCACATGAATATAGCGGAACTTCTTCTGATAGTAATCCAGCACTTCCGGCTCTTGCTTGAACAACTCGATCGTCTTCATGATCAAGTCATCGAAGTCCAGGGCATGGTTGCTGCGCAATTTCCGTTCATAGAGCTGGTAGACTTGGGCGGTGATTTTCTTAAAATGATCAAAACCCGCGCTGTCCGCATACTTCGCCGCATCGATCAGTTCGTTCTTCGCACTGCTGATCATCGACAGGATCGCACGCGGTTCGTAGATCTTCGGATCGAGGTTCAGCTCCTTCAGGCAGGCGCGGATCACCGACAGCTGATCGTCTGCATCGAGGATCGTAAAGGCAGACTTATATCCGATGCGCTCGATATCCCGCCTCAAGATGCGCACGCACATGCTGTGGAAGGTGGATACCCAGATATCGTGCCCCTCGGCGCCGACCAGCTTGGTCACCCGCTCCTGCATCTCCCTTGCCGCCTTATTGGTGAACGTAATGGCGAGGATCGCCCAGGGCGGAGCCTTGCGCGTCGCGATCAGATAAGCGATGCGATGCGTCAGCACCCGCGTCTTGCCGCTTCCTGCCCCGGCCATGATCAAGAGCGGGCCTTCCGTCGTCTGCACAGCTTCGCGCTGACGATCATTCAATTGCTGGATGACTTCTTCAATATCAATAGATGGGCTCATCGCTATACTCCTTTAGTACCTAAGATCATTCCGCACCTAAGAACATTCCGCTAACGGTCAACCACCGTTTCCAAAGCACGCTCGATATCCTCATAGATGATATTGCCGACGACGATCGTATCCGCCGCAGCCAGCGCTTGCCGCGCCCGCTCCGCGGAATCGATCCCGCCGCCGTAGAAAAGCTGTGACTCCTCAAGGGTGTCCCGCACCTCGCGCACCAGATCCATATCGCCGAACTTCCCGCTGTACTCCAAGTAGCAGACGGGTAAGCGGAACAACTTCTCTGACAAGTTCGCACAGGCGATCACATCTTGCCGGCCCAGATTCGCATCGGCTTGGGTCAGCCTGGCTACCGTTGAATCTTCATTTAATACGACGTATCCTTCCGGGACCAGGGACTCCCAAGGGAGCATCTTGCCGAACTGTTTGAGCGCTTCCCGGTGGCGGCCGGTGATCCACTGCCCCTGTCTGGAATTCAGCACCACGGGGATCAGATAGAGATCGAAGCCCGGCACAACCGCTTCTATCGTCGAGATCTCGCTCACGCAGGGCAGCTCATACCGCCTGACCCGCGCTAGGAGATCGATGGTGTTGTCGAAGGTCACTCCGGTGGAGCCGCCGACGACGATCGCATCCGTACCGGATGTACAGATGCGGTCGAGATGCTCGTCCGAGATCTCCTTATCCGGATCTAACTTAAACACATGCCGCCAATGGCGAATATCTTCATGCATCCTTTCACACCTGCTTTCCCTTCACTCCGGCGCCTGGGATTCCTGCGGCACCGGCTGATTCGGACATCGTCCCTAAGGACCTTCCATCAAAAATAGTCTAAACCTTCTACCCTATCATAGCAAACGAAACATATGTTCGACAACACGCACAAAACAAGGAGCCGACGGCCAACTTACGGCGCTCATCGACTCCCTGTCATCTTCTCGTCCCCTCATGGCCTCTCAGCGGCTTCCTCTTCCGTTGATGTATAGGAAGAGGTGCCGGCCGTCGCAGCCGTACTTGCAGCACGATCGCTCGAAGTCCCCTCAGGATGCCCGAATTCTTGGTTAAATCCGAAGGTTCCCGGCTGATGGGCCTGCAGTTCGGTCGGATCGTCAGCTGCCGCTTCATCATATAAGGACTCTGTTCGTCTCCGTTCCTTGGACGGATCGCCGGACGGTTCAGCGGCAGTTGGCCTATGTACTTGACTATATTGACCGTAAGTGTTCACCATGTCCTGCACCCTCTGTGCAGACTGCATTGACGCAGGCGGATCATCCCTGTGATGCATGGGATATGCCGGCTGCTGGAACCGCTGAGGCTGCTGATATTGCTGAGCTTGTCCGGTATAACCTCCGGTTTGACCGACACTTAGTCCATAGGAAGAAGGCATCGTACCCCACATCGTGCCCCAGGCTGCGCTCGGACCTTGTCCCGCTTCATATCGCAGCTGATGGTGCACATAGGCATGGAGTTCATTGCCTTCCTGTTGGCTGTGAAGGATGCACTGTCGAACATCCTCCTGCCGGGCCGGCTGCGGCCGTGCGATCATCCCCAGCTCGATCATGCTGCGAAGCAGCGTATCATGATGCTGGCAAGTCCGCTCAACCAGGCCTTGGAAGAATCTTCGCACCTCCGGATGATGGGCTTCCAGCGCCGCCGCTGCATATTCCTGAGCAGCCCGCTTCAGCTCCGCCATGACGAGCAGCAGGAGCTGGCGATCCCCGGACTCTGCCGCCAGCGTCTGCCGCTGCTGGTGATGCACATCATTCGTCATCTATTCCGCTCCTCTCATACTTCTAGTTATCTAATGAAGAAATCCCGTCTGCTGCTTCATCACCATCATCCCCTGATCGAAGAGCTGCAGACGCTCTCTGGCCATGCTGCTGAGCGCTTGGCGGAGACCGGGATGATGGATCTGATTGGCGCCGCCGGCACACAGTTTCGCCAGCAAGCCCTCGTTATGCAAAACTTGCTCAAGCAGCGTGAATTCTCGGATCGTCATCCCCTGCATCCCATGGAATCCAAGCGGCTGATGGTAGTTGGTCTGCACGCGCAGCGACCTCCTATTCCTGTAGTCCACCCTATTGTTTCCAAATGGGAGCAGGATTATTTCCGCTTCGCTGTTGCTGCTGATTCCTCTGATCCAGAGTGATTTTATGTATTGTTAATCGGTCGTGCGCATGCTAATATGATGGTAATAAAATTTGAAGGCAATGTTACCGCAAGGTACAACCTCGGAGCGATTGAAGCGATTCGTTCTGAAGTTGTACCTTTTTTTATATTTCTATCATTATCTATTCCATGGGAGGGATCCGTATGAATCTGGAAGCTATCTTCCATCGCACCGGGGACAACTGGTGTTACATGTACGATCGGGATACCGTACATATCCGCATTCGTACGAAACGGGGGGATATGGAGCGCGTCGATGTCTATGCCGGGGACAAATATGATTTTGAACAAACTCTGCAGCGCATTCCGATGACCGTCTTCGCCTCCGATGCTCTGTTCGACTATTGGCAAGCAGAAGTGACGACGCCGCATCGCCGCTTGCAATATTACTTCGGCTTCACCTCCGGCGGCCGGACGATCTATATGACCGAAGCCGGGTTTATGAATGAACCGCCTTCCGGGGTGACGGGCGTCTTCGAATATCCGTTCCTCCATGAGTCGGATATGCTCGATCCGCCGGAGTGGGTCAAACACGCTGTCTTCTATCAGATCTTCCCGGAGCGTTTCGCCAACGGCGATCCGTCCAACGATCCCGAGAACGTCGAACCCTGGGGCGGGACGCCTCAGCCGCATAATTTCTTCGGCGGCGACCTGCAGGGCGTGATCGACCATCTTGACTATCTGGAAGAGCTCGGTGTAAACGCTGTCTACTTCACTCCGATCTTCGAAGCGACGACGAACCACAAATATGACACCAGCGACTACAAGCGGGTCGATCCGCACTTCGGCGATACGGAGACCTTGCAGACGCTTGTGAAAGAAGCCCATAAACGGGGAATTCGCGTCTTGCTGGATGCGGTCTTTAACCACAGCGGCGGCCAGTTCCCACCGTTCTTGGATGTACTGGAGAAAGGCGAGCAATCCCCTTATAAGGATTGGTTCCATATCCTCGACGATCCGCCGCGAGTTGTAGACGGACGGCCAACCTACCGCGCCTTCGCCTTCGAACCGCATATGCCGAAGCTGAACACGCAGCATCCGGAAGTCAAGACCTACCTCCTCGACGTGGCGAAGTATTGGATCGAAGAAGTCGGGATCGACGGGTGGCGCCTCGATGTGGCCAACGAAGTGGATCATCAATTCTGGCGTGAATTTCGGCAGACGGTCAAGACCGTACGCCCCGATGCCTATATCCTAGGCGAGATCTGGCATGATTCGATGCGCTGGCTGCGCGGCGATCAGTTCGATGCAGTGATGAACTACCCCTTCACCTATGCGGTGCTGGACTACTTCGCCCATCGCACGATCAATGCCGAACAGTTCAGCCATCGCATCTATGCCCAGTTAGCGGCCTATCCGCAGCAGGTGCATGAAGCTGCCTTCAACCTGCTCGACAGCCATGACACGCCGCGTCTGCTGACGCTTATGAACGGCAATAAGCGGCGCATGAAGCTGGCCGTCCTCTTCCAGCTCACCTTCCTCGGCACCCCGTGCATCTATTACGGCGACGAGATCGGACTGGACGGCGGCGCGGATCCGGACTGCCGCAAGTGCATGGTGTGGGACCGTGAGAAACAGGATCGGGAACTGTTCGATTTCTACCGTGCTGCGATTCGCCTGCGCAAGAGCAGCGCGGCGCTGCGCACGGGCAGCTTCCGCTTCCTTAAGGCGGATGCAGCAAGCGATGTGATCCTGTATGAGCGCAGCGACGGCGAGGATCAGTTCATCATCGCTCTGAATAACTCGGAGCAAGCAGCAGAGGTTACACTGCCTGCTCCGCTGTCCGAGCTCACCCCGGTGCTGACATCGGCGTCAGGTACTGCGGAGCATGCTGCGGTGCAAACTTCTGAGGAACATGCTGCCGAGCAAACTTCTGAGCAGACAAGTGCTGAGGGGACTGTCCAGTTGGAGCCGTACGGGTATATCATTTGGAAGCGACAATAACTGAACAGTGATGGTTGTCTCTCACATCGTTCCTAGGATCGAA
>NZ_BMAQ01000058.1 GCF_015472005.1 Insulibacter thermoxylanivorax
AAGGTATCTGACAGTCGAATTAAAGGATATTTGCGCAGGCTGCTTAACGGTAAGCATGCGGCCTGCGGTTATCGTAAACTCACGGTACTGGTGCGTCGGAAATATCGTCTGATCATCAGCAAGAAGAAAATCTACCGTTTGTGCAAAGAGTTGGGCGTGTTGTTACCGCAACGTGTGATTCGAAACAACGCCCCTCGGCGCATCGCACGAAACCGAGTCGTTACCGGCCCGAACCAACTGTGGGAAATGGACGTGAAATACGGTTACGTGGCCGGTAAACGAGAGCATTTTTTTGTAGCGAGCGTTATTGATGTATTCGACCGCCAGATCATTGCGCATCATCGAGGAAAGTCCTGCACCGCTGAACATGTCGTAAAAACACTCCGTAGAGCCCTCTTAAAGCGCGGGGAGCATGTACAGGAGCGAGATCCGAACAAGAAGCTGGTGATTCGAACGGATAACGGACCGCAGTTCAAAAGCAAGAAGTTTTACGAGTTTTGCGATCTGAACAAACAACTTCTTGAACATGAGCGGATTCCCAACAAGACGCCGAACAAGAACGCTCATATTGAGGCCTTTCACAGTATCTTGGAGATGGAATGTTTTCGGTGGAATTGTTTTGAAACGTATGAAGAGGCCTTTGCCGAAGTAGACCGATTTATTCATTTTTATAACACTGAACGCATACATGGCAGTCTGCATGACTTGCCACCGAAAGAATATGCGAAGCTGGCTGCACTAGGTCAAGTTCCTGAACAAAAAATTGCGCTTTGATGTGATCCCCTAAGTTTATGTGAGGATGTGTCCAAACTTAGGGGGCTAATCCGCTAACGGAACTACAGTACCTTATTTGCCAAAAA
>NZ_BMAQ01000059.1 GCF_015472005.1 Insulibacter thermoxylanivorax
TTGTCCGGACAACTATAATAATAGGAGGTAGAATCATGAGGAAGATATTGGCTTTTATGATCGCGTTATCACTATTATTACCAACACAAGCATTTGCGCTGAACCCTGTAGCTCAAGATCTCGAAAGCATTGTTGCTCAATTGTCGATTATCAGTGATGGACTAACTGTTCAGCAGATAAGAGATATCATCCAGTCCACTTCTGAGGAACTAGGTTTGCCTGAAGAGTATATAGCAAATCAAATACTATATGAAGCTTCTTACAGCCTAACTAAGGCACATGAAGCTCAACTAAGGAATATCACACCGATGGGATCTTCAGGCGGCGGTGGTGGTTCTGAAACTACTTATCCACTTGATAGCAGTAATAAAGGGGATATATTCTTTGAAACAGCTAGTACAGCAGGCATTGAACATGGTCATGTAGGCTTATACTACTCGGATAATATATTGGTAGAGTCAATGCCTGGCGATGGTGTAAGAACAATTGATCGTTCCAATAAAGCAGTTGCTTCGGGAGCTAAAATTTTAGCAGTCAAGGATACAGCAGCTTCTACATCACAAAAGGAAGCTGCTGTAGACTGGGCTTATTCCAGAGTGGGAGACGCTTATTCTTACAATTTCATTAGCAATAGACTTACGACTTGTGATAAAGAAAAAAACTGTTCAAAGTTGGTTTGGTGTGCGTATAAAATTGAAGCTGATATAGATCTTGATGCTAATGGAGGATTGGGTGTCTATCCGACGGATATCCGGGATTCAAACTTAGTTACAACTATCAAAAGTTATTAGACATAATAAATCGGAGAGCGGGTTCCCCGCCCTCCGAAATACATATCACGATGGAGTGTGCCAATGGAGCGTAAGAAATTTCTAATCGTTGGACTGGCTCTCTTACTAATCATTTCTTCATCAGTTGTGCTTTATTTATTGATTAATGATGAAGGTACTCATTACTCCTCAAATAAACATCTCCAACTACAAGATACATTTGCCTATGTTTATTATTCCTCGTCCATTGCAGGTGAATGGGCAGGGGATGGAACTAGTCATCTGATATGGATTGACTCTGATGGGCATTTTCGCACAACGGTCCGCTCAGGCTTGGAGTTGAACTCGGTAATCCCATACGGACATCAATTAATCCTGCATAAGAAGAACAGTGCTGAGCTTTTTGGCGATGATGGCAGCTTGGAACTATCCATCAATGACTGCAGGGTGCATACCGGATACGGTCAATCATCAGGAGTATTAGACAATGGAATCCACTACAGTGTGTTCAATCAAAGAATGGGGGAAGATAACTACATATCAACACTCCGCTGGGGGGATGCCGAGCGTTTGTATTGTAAGGAGTTCGATGGATATGTGTTTTCCGTAGGCGATCATGACTCAAGTCTATATATTATCGCAACGGATATAATGAACCTGAAAGATATTTACTTGATCGAATACCAATTCCAAGATGTCGAAAACATAACTGAGCATCGGAGTCTATTATATGATCAGAACACAGAACATTTGATGAAGTTAACCAATCTGGTATGGCACCAAAACAAGCTATACGGGGTCTTCCACTATAATACCGAGACCAACATATTATTAACCATGGCCGAGATCGATCTGGACAATCGGACAGACATTCCATTCCACGTGATCACTAGCTACGATCTCGATGTGGATCCGATGCACTTTTTCTTCAATCCAGACAGTATAGCGAGTATCGATGATCGATTACTCTTCGTTGATGGCTTCGGTAATGTCCATGCCTATGATCCCGTTACACATCAGGACAAAGTATTGTTCACATTCTCAGACTATGCTCGTCAGGAATATTGGCAAGATGAGAAGGTCTATTTCTCGGGGGATCGTCTTTATTTTTATTACTATCACAGAGACCTGGGCAGCCATGTCATTGATACTTACTCGCTGGACGGTATCAGGGAGAACCGCCTCAAGATTCCCGGTATCTTTAAGGCATTTGGAGACAACACCGTGTTTCTATATGATTTCGGAGTGATCCGTGATCATCCTGGATAACAATATTCAGGCAATAGCCACTAAAGCCTTATTACTGCTGGATGCGGAGCAGAAACCCCAAACCATATGCCATTTCCTTGTTGTGATTCTATAAAGCACTAAGTATATTGTCTATAATGGCTTTGCCATAACTTGAATTTGTAGTCTTCATTGTTCACACATATAATAGAAGCTGCCAATAGACCAAGAAGAAAAGGTGTCACGAATGAGCATATTGAATGTAGAAGGGTTAAGTCACGGGTTTGGGGATCGGGCAATTTTTAACAATGTGTCCTTCAGGTTGTTGAAGGGGGAACATATCGGACTGATCGGTGCGAATGGCGAAGGCAAGTCCACCTTCATGAACATCATTACGGGCAAGCTTCAACCGGATGAAGGCAAGATTGCATGGTCCAAGCGTGTGCGTGTCGGCTATCTTGATCAACATGCCGTGCTGAATAAAGGGATGACGATCCGTGATGTTCTGAAGAGTGCGTTTCAGTACCTGTTCGATATGGAGCAGGAACTGAATGACATGTATGCCAAGATGGGCGAGGTGTCACCTGAGGAGCTTGAGCAACTGCTTGAGGAAGTCGGTATGATCCAGGATACGTTGACGAATCAGGATTTCTATATGATCGATGCCAAAATCGAAGAAACTGCCCGCGGTTTAGGCTTGACCGATATAGGATTGGATCGGGATGTTCACGACCTGAGCGGAGGACAGCGGACGAAGACGCTGCTGGCCAAGCTGCTGCTCGAGAAGCCGGACATCCTGCTCTTGGACGAGCCGACCAACTACCTCGACGAACAGCATATCAACTGGCTGAAGCGTTACCTGCAGGAATACGAAAATGCTTTTATCCTCATCTCACACGACATTCCGTTTCTGAACAGCGTGATCAATCTCATCTACCATATGGAGAATCAGGAATTAACCCGATACGTCGGTGACTATGACAATTTCCTGCAGGTATATGAGATGAAGAAGCAACAGCTTGAGGCCGCCTATAAGCGCCAACAGCAGGAAATCGCTGAACTGAAGGACTTCGTGGCACGCAATAAGGCGAGTGTTGCTACGCGGAACATGGCGATGTCTCGTCAGAAAAAGCTCGATAAGATGGAAGTGATCGAGCTGGCGAAGGAGAGGCCGAAACCTCAGTTTCACTTCAAGGAAGCTCGGGCATCGAGCAAGCTCATCTTTGAAACGACGGATCTCGTGATCGGTTACGACAGCCCGCTGTCGAAGCCGTTGAATCTGCGCATGGAGCGGGGGCAGAAGCTGGCGCTGGTCGGCGCGAACGGGATCGGGAAAACGACACTGCTGCGCAGCATCCTCGGCGAGATCCCTGCGCTGTCGGGTTCAGTCGAGCTCGGGGACTATCTGCATATTGGCTATTTCGAGCAGGAAGTGAAGGAAGCTAACTATCATACATGTATCGAGGAAGTGTGGAAGGACTTCCCTTCGTTCAATGAATTCGAGGTGCGTGCGGCACTCGCAAGATGCGGGCTGACAACGAAGCATATCGAGAGCAAGGTGGCAGTGCTGAGCGGAGGCGAGAAGGCGAAGGTACGGCTGTGCAAGCTGATCAACCGCGAAACGAACCTGCTCGTGCTCGACGAGCCAACGAATCACCTCGACGTGGACGCTAAGGAAGAGTTGAAGCGAGCGCTGAAAGCGTACAAGGGCAGCATTCTGTTGATCTCTCACGAACCGGAATTTTATCGGGACGTTGTAACGGATATATGGAATTGCGAATCATGGACGACGAAGTTGTTCTAGGAATCTATGATCGAAAAGGACGGAAGACCGTATTGATATGCTCCCCTTAGGGTAGACACCTGAAATAGCAAAAATCAGGACTACCTTGAGGGGAGTTTTTGTATGGGAAAAACAAGGAAAGAATTCAGTTTCAACGAGAAGCTCGAAGCCGTCGAGAAGTATTTGCGAGGAGAAGGAAGTCTGATAAGCATTGCTCATGAATATGGCGTTCACCATAATGCACTACATCAGTGGATCGCCAACTATGAAGCCATGGGGCCATCAGTGCTACTCCCCACTAGGCAGAAGAAACGTTATCCTGTAGCATTAAGAATCGCTGCGGTGGAAGCGTATCTTCGTGGCGAAGGAAGCCTGAGAGAACTATGCATGAAGTTTAAGATCCGCAGCCGGACACAACTCATCAACTGGATTAAGTTGTATAATAATGGTCATATAGATCAGTGGGAAAAGAAAAGCCAAAGGAGAAGGATCCGTATGACCAAAGGGCGTGCAACCACATTTTGAATCGAGATTTTACGGCAGAGAAACTGAATGAGAAATGGCTGGCTGATGTGACAGAACTCAAGTACGGCAACAACGAAAAAATGTATCTGAGCGCCATTTTGGATCTCAAGGATAACAGCATCGTTTCATTCGCCATAGGCAGGAGAAACAACAAGCGTCTCGTATTCGACACCTTTGACCTCGCCGTAGCCAGATACCCTGATGCACGTCCGATCTTTCATAGTGACAGGGGATTCCAATATTCAAGCAAGGAGTTTAAGGTGAGATTGGACAAGGCGGGGATGACACAAAGCATGTCACGAGTTGGGCGGTGCCTGGATAACGGCCCAATGGAAGCCTTCTGGGGAACCCTAAAAAGTGAGATGTATTACCTAAACGAATACCATGATTATGAAAGTCTTGCCAAAGCGATTGAACAGTACATACATTTCTACAATTACGAACGAAGGCAGAAGAGGTTAAGCAAGCTTGCTCCAATGAGCTATCGTCGTCAGTTACTTGAAAATATTGCATAAAAAAACTGGACCCCAAAATGATGGAGTCCAGGTAATACGATTTTTGTTATTTTCACTGTCTACTTGACAGGGAGCAGTTCATATGGGCCTTCCGTCTGATTTCTTCAGTGCATCCTGGAACGAGTGCGAAATTTATGGGGTGCTATAAAGTTGGTCCAGGGAAAGCGATCAATCCAGGCATAATGCCTGCGGACTTCCCGGCACCTGAAATGTTCGAGGGGCCATACTACTACTTTGACTTGCAGAAAGCTGAGCTGCTCAGCGATCTGGAAAACAGACTGATCATCGACTGGGGAAGAGCAGCGATCTCATGGCATCAATGGGCCACCAATGACAAGGAAGTCCTAGCTATACAGACCAGTCCCAGGTACGCATTCAACGGTTTCGAGAATGTGATATTAAGTTATGGTGAACTGAAAGAGATCGTATCGGATCCAACTCTATATGAAAATTGGCATACGGCATTGTCATCGGTATATGCCATATACTTAATTACAGATCGAACGAATGGGAAGCTGTATGTTGGTTCGGCTTATGGAACTGGAGGCTTGCTGGGCAGATGGAGTCATTATGTTCATAAACCGCATGGTGACAATAAAGGCATAAAGGCTGTCTTGGACTCGTCACCTGATCAATTTCATCACTTCCAGTTCAGTATCCTGCAGATTCTGCCTAAGAATATTACCACTGAAGAAGTGATAAATATTGAACCTAAATTTCGAAAGTAACATGCTCTAAAAACATGAAAAGTGCTCCAAATCTTTGGTAGAATGGTGTTTGTCCACAACATCACCCACAAAGAGAGGAGCACCCTTAAGGTGAAGTCTAACACATTCCATTAGTAAAATGAAAACTACAATTTTCGTT
>NZ_BMAQ01000060.1 GCF_015472005.1 Insulibacter thermoxylanivorax
GATGGACTTTCGAAATCTAGGATGACAGATTGTAAAATGAAGTGCGACACCTAAGAAAAAAGAAACAGCCCATGTTGGTTTCGTGTAAAATGGAAGTCACGACAACACCATTTACAGGAGTGAAACCCAAACATGAGCTACTCCCATCTTAGCATAGTTGAACGCGGACAACTACAAATTTTATTGGAATTAGGACTGTCTTTTCGTGCCATCGCTAAGCGTCTTAATCGTCATCCCTCTACAATCGCTCGGGAAGTCAAGCGTAGCATGAACGACAGGGAATCTTACCAGGCATCAGTTTCACAACACGCATATGAAGAACGTAGACGTGCTAGCAAGCCAAAAGGCAAATTCACATCAGACTTGAAGTCCATCATTGAGGCCAAGTTAACAGAGACATGGTCCCCTGAGCAAATTGCCGAAAGACATCGTGTTGAGGGCAAACCCATGGTATGCTTCAAGACCATCTATCGTTGGCTTTACGAAGGTCGTCTGAATTGCAAGCTCAACGTCTTGCGCCACAAGGGCAAACGGCAGAAACCAGCTGAGACACGAGGACGCTTCAGTATTGGAACGTCCATTCGGCAAAGACCTGGCGACATACGAAATCGAGAAAGCTTTGGACATTGGGAACTGGACACCGTGGTTTCTAGTCGAGGGAAAAGCAAAGCTTGCGCTGCCACCTTCATCGAGCGTAAAACTCGGATGTACCTGGCGGTGAAGATGCCTGACCGCACGGCTCACTCCATGGAAGTTGCTTGTGGAGTAATCGCTAGCCAATTCCCGGCAGACGCGATGAAAAGTGCTACGGTAGATCGCGGCAAGGAATTTGCCTGCTTCCCATCGTTAGAACATCACCTTGGAATAAAAGTTTATTTCGCTGATCCGTACTCATCGTGGCAACGAGGATCAAATGAAAACGCAAACGGATTGCTACGAGAGTTCTTTCCCAAGGGGCATGATTTCAACTTGGTGACGGATGAAGAATTAGCCGAGGCAGTCCGTCTCATCAATAATCGTCCACGTAAATGTTTAAACTGGAAATCAGCTTATGAAACCTTCATGGAAGAAGTGTCGCACTTGGATTGACAAACTATCATTTACAAAAAGTAAAAAATTAGGTATAATATAGTTGTCCGGACAACTATTTTGT
>NZ_BMAQ01000061.1 GCF_015472005.1 Insulibacter thermoxylanivorax
ACAATTATATGGACTCAACTTTTCCGGGCGCTTTTTGTACGAAATTTCGTACAAAAACACAGAACGACTTGATTACGCAGCGCTTTTATCCTAAATTTGGGTCAAAAAACGGACACACAAACTTCACCGCTATGCTTCACCCGAAAACGAATCACATCATCACAGGAGGTGCGCGTATTGAACGAGAGAGAGACTGCGTCGACAACATCAGCCGCCGTTCATGCCGCGTCGGAAGCCGCAGATGCTGCCAATGTCGCAGCTAACACCGCAGTCCATGCTGCTGCCAATGTCGCAGCTAACACCGCAGTCCATGCTGCTGCCAATGTCGCAGCCAATGCCGGCACGAACAACGGGGAACGCGAGGGATGCAAGGGTTGTTCGGCGAGTGTTCACGTGGATCAGCAGCAGTTAGACCGCATCCTGGCGTCATTAAACGCTCGTCCGGAACAGTGCGTAGACGAAGCGACATACATGCAGCGTCTATCGATCTGTCAGACTTGCCCTTCCCTCGCCTACGATACGACCTGTATGCACTGCGGCTGCCTGGTCGCCGTACGCGCCCTGCTCAAAAACCAAGCCTGCCCGTATCCCGGGCAGGCTCGTTGGTCGTAATCTGGCTGCTGTTCCTATATCGTTTGTTCTTATATATGAACTCCTATATCAGCTGTTCCAAGCCAGCTTGCGGCTTGGGCGCCGGTACTATTCCAGCAGCGTTGTAATGATCGGTTCATCTTTGGTGATGATAATCGTATGCTCGTATTGAGCGACATAACCAGGTTCAGGCAGCACGAGGGTCCAGCCGTCCGGCATGCCTACGACAAAGTCCGGACCCGTTGACAGGAAGGGTTCTACGGTGATGACGAGTCCTTCCTTCAATCGCCGTTTATCATGCTTATTGTATACCGGTTCGATCTCCTTCGGATATTCATGCAATCCTCTGCCGATCCCGTGACTGCACAAATTGCGTATAACGGAATATCCTCCCTTGGCCGCTTCCTCCTGAATGATGCGGCCGATTTCATTCAGCCTCACGCCGTGCCGCAATTGCTGAATCACTTTCATCATCGTCTGTTCCGTATATTCACACAACTTCGTTATCTTCGGATCATGCGGCGGAACCTGGAAGGACTGCCCCGCATCCGCATAGTAACCATCCTTCTCGGCGGAGACGTCGATATTCACCACATCGCCTTCACGGATGACGCGGTCCCCCGGTATGCCGTGCGCCGCTTCTTGATTCACGCTTATGCATGTATACCCTGGGAAGTCGTAGGTGAGCATCGGCGCGGAGTTCGCGCCATAACGCTTCAGGATCTTCCCGCCCAGCTCATCCAGTTCCTTCGTCGTCATACCTGGGCGCACTGCCTCGCGCATCTCCTTGATCGTCAGGGCGACGATTCGTCCGATCGCTTTAAGTCCTTCGATGTCTTTCTGAGAACCCGCTATCATCTAGAACGCTCCTTATCTTTATACATAGTGTCCAAATTATATCATATATTCAACTGCGATGTGATTAACAATGCGCCCAAAACACTATTCACACGCCGTAAATTATGTGATATTGTGAAATAATCTGTAAGATTTTGAAACGGCAGCTCCGCTGTTACGTATATCTATTATGTAAACCTTACCTGTTTCAGGGTAAAGGATGAACGATGATGCCATTAAGTTTGAATATGCCGCCCTTATAATAAGTGTGCGACATAAGGAATACTTCTAATACAAGGAGGAGAAGCAATGAGTGTATTCAAGAGACTATTCCGCATCGGCAAGGCCAATGTAAACGCCGCCCTCGACAAACTGGAAGATCCCGTCAAGATGATCGATCAGATCCTGCGTGAGCTGGACGAGGATATCGCGAAGATGACCGCTGCTGTGACTTCGCAGATGGCCGTTGAGAAACGCTTCGAACGGGAGCTTCGAGAAACGGAGAACATCATCGCTAGGCGGGATGAGCAAGCCCGGGTTGCTGTAGAACGCGGCGAAGATGATCTGGCAAGAGAAGCCCTGATCGATAAGAAACGTCATATGGAGAAGCTCGAAGCGCTGAAGGCCAACTATGAGAAAGCCAAAGCGACGGCCGACCGTCTGCGCAAGCAGCTTGATGATATGAAGAACCGCGTACAAGACATGAAGACGAAGCGCAGCGCTCTGATCGCACAAGCTGAGGCAGCCAAGGCGACGAAGAAGATTACGAAGACGATGAGCGGTGTCGGCACGGCTAATCTCGCCGAAAGCTTCTATAAGATGGAAGAGAAAATCCAGCAAATGCATGACGAAGCGCAAGCAGCTCAAGAACTGGCTGAGAGCGAACGTGCCCTTGATTATAAATTTGAAGAGATGCTCAGCAAAACTGCAGATCAAGAAGTTGAAGACGAACTGGCACAACTTAAAGCATCGCTTAAGAAATAATCCATACCAGGACCGGATAGCTTGGAAGTCTGCTTCCAAGCTTTTTTCGGCAGGTCACCCCGCATCTTCGGTTTGGCGCCCGGACATAAACTGTGATCTGCCGCACTCGATAAGGGAAAGGAGATTGCTATTTGAACAACAACGCGATCAAACGAATCCAACTCCCGGCCCTGATCTGGCTGGCGATCGTGCTGATGTTCCTCCCTTCTGCGGTCGTCTTCGCCGCTCCCAAACCAGAAGGATATATCGTCGATGAAGCCGGTCTGTTCAGCTCCAGTGAGATATCGGCTATAGAGGACAGGATCGCCCAAGCGCCCTTCGATCTCTATGTCTATACCGTGGAACATCTGGACGGCACAACGATTGATCGGCTGTCAGCGGACACCTTCAAGGCATGGTCCCTCTCAACTAACGATGCCCTCGTTACCATCGCCTATGAAGAAGGAGAAGTCTACCTCGAACTGGCGATCAACAGCAAACTGGAGCGGGCTCTGTTTACTTCCGCAGAATATTCGGGAACGGACAGCCATCTGCGGCTTCTGATGGACACCTTCTTCCCCCATGCGGCGAATGAGGATTTCGGCTCGGCGATTGCAGCCGTGGTCGATGAATTCGAGCGGTTGTTAGAAGTATATGAAGCACCCGCTCCGCAGCCATCGCCCAGTCCTGGAACAACGGCACCAACTCCAACACCTGCGCCGTCGCAGCCGCCTGCTTCTCTGCCATCCGCTGTCGCACCGGTAAACGGCGGATTGATCTTCGGGATTATCCTCGGCCTGTTTATGCTTGCCGTGCTCGCCTATATGTGGATACAGCATCGCCGGGTGAAGAGCAGCTATCAAGATGCGCGGGAAGCTTATCGAACCTCCCTCGGCACGGTGAACCGATTGGAGCAAGAGCTAACACCACTGGTTCAGCTGTCGCGAGGTCAGTCAGAGGCTTATCTCAAACAACTTCAAGACCGCTATTATGAACTGCTTCAATCCTCCACCCAATATCGTACAGAAATCGAAGCCTTCCGAATCCCGATCTGGGTGACGGGTCGTACATCAGCTGCACTGGACAGCATACGCCAACAGATCGAGA
Source organism: Insulibacter thermoxylanivorax (assembly GCF_015472005.1). Lineage (NCBI taxonomy): Bacteria > Bacillati > Bacillota > Bacilli > Caryophanales > Paenibacillaceae > Insulibacter > Insulibacter thermoxylanivorax. Next base: position 3,499 of record NZ_BMAQ01000061.1, read on the forward strand.
GCTATCAACAGCAAGCGGATGAATTGCTTACAGAGGTACAAGAATATCGCGCAAGAGAGACCGCGCTCAATGAACAGCTGCGCCTTGCCAAACAGACATGGCAAGCGGCCAGCCAGACTTTGACGAACCTGACACAGTCATTCGGATTCAAGTTGGATAGCCTCCATCGCTCATCCACGCAGCTTGAACAGCTCATCGATCAATATCTGGATGCGCGAACATTCGATCCGCTGTCTATTGAGCACTCTGTGCCTGAGCTTACAGAGCGATTGGAGCAATTCAAACAGAAGGTGCAAGATGCAGAGCAAGCAGCTAAGGAATATGAGCATCTGCCGGAGCGGATTGCGGCGGCCAGGGAGAAGATCGATCGCAGTATCCAGAGTGAGCGGCTGATCTTAACAGAGATCCAGCCCTATGCAGCCTTCGACGCGGTAAACAATCAGCTGATGCAGCTGCAGCAAGCCCTTGAAGCCGGCAATTCAGCGCAAGCTGTCGAAATCGCCAAGCGCATCAACAACCGGCTTGCAGACGCTGTGAAGATGGTTAACGATTCCATCGAAGCAAGGGATTGGAATCAGCGGGCCTATGACCAGATCAAGACGCAGCTGAATCAATATGATGACAGCTTCTTTCAACGGCTGAGGGGCGAACTCGATGATTTGCGAGTCAGATACGCGGATCATCATCATGCGGATCTCCCTGAGATCATAGCTCGCATCGCCAAGCAGTCTGCGGATATCAGGGACAACTTGGACCGTACCTATCAGTTGAATGATCCCGCCGCCCAGCGCTATCTGGAATGCCGGAAACTGCTAGAGCGTTACCTGCTCACGCTGCAAGACATCCAGCGGGATGCCGAAAGAATCCTGAATCTAAGGCGAGAGTTAGATGAACAATTCCATGCGTTGACTGACCAGATCTCCAGCATCCAAGGCCGTTTCTCGCAATGTATGGATGACATCCGCAAGCACGCTTTGCCTGCTCGCACGGCAGTACAAGACATGATCCATGTTGTACAAGATGTCTTCGCACGATGTGAGGAGCTTCTGCAGGCGGTAAAGCGTGACAACGAATCGCTTGCGGCATATGTCCAGCAAGCGGATGAAGCTTGCAGCCATCTGGAACACATCGTGAGGGAAACCATAGCTGAGAAGCAAGAAGCCGAACGGCTCATCGCCCAGTTCCACTCGGCATATCATAAAACCTCAGCTTCCTGTGCGAGATTTGTCAATCTGTCGAACTACAAAGCCCGTTACCAGGTCATCGCGAGTTCGATCGCCCAGGCGATGTCCGACGGCGAATACGAACGCGTGCACATGTACATCCAAGAAGGGCAAGCCTTGCTAAAGCAGATGAAAGACGAGTACAACGTGAAGCTGGCAGCCTATAGGGAACGTGAACGCAGACGACGGATGGAGCAGATGTACGGCTCCGGGGGAGGCTTCGGAGGATTCGGCGGTTTCGGCGGTGGAGGTTCACGAGGCGGCAGAGGGGGCTTCGGTGGCGGGTCGTTCGGAGGCGGAAGCAGCTTCGGCGGCGGATCGCGCGGAGGCGGCGGCAGCTTCGGCGGAGGTTCACGAGGCGGCG
>NZ_BMAQ01000062.1 GCF_015472005.1 Insulibacter thermoxylanivorax
CGAATCTATGTATCGATCATCTTCGTAAGCGAAAGCGCAAGAAAAACATGTCGCTCGATGCGAACTTGTATGATTCGGACAAAGCTGACGGTTATGATATCATGCCTACTGGCGATGAGGAGCTTCCTGAGAATCAGCTGGTGCTGTCTGAGACGAGGCGGCAAGTTCGAGATGCGATTGATCAGATGCCGGAGCAATATAAATCCATAGTCATCCTGCGTTATCTGCATGACATGTCGTTACAAGAGATCAGCGAAGTGCTGGACATGCCCGTGACGACGATCAAGACCCGGCTTCATCGAGGCAGAGAATATCTGCGCGGCAAGATCAACAGCGACGAACAGTTTGGGTGAGTCGTCAGGTGCGGTCGGTCGGGATCGTCTGAAACATTAAGGTCTCTGATTCGTATGAATGATGGTATAGAGATTTTTTTATTGCGTAGGTGAAAGGGGAGGCTTATAGATGGAATGCAAAAAAGCCGTCTCTTGCATACATGAATATCTGGATGGACTCTTGGATCGATCCGCTCAGGCAACGCTGGATCAGCACTTGCGAACATGTGCGAACTGCCGTCGATTGTTTAAACAGCTGGAGATGATGGAACAGCGCATTCGCATGCTGAAGCATGTCGATACACCTGATCTGACGGATCGCATCATGAACAGCCTTCCAGCTCCTCTGAAGAGCCGCAAGGCGATCAATTGGCTGAAGCGTCATCCGGCACTTACTGCTGCGGTTATCTTCATCGTGGTTATGTTCAGCAGCTTGGCTGCTTTGTGGAATACAGACGATCAACTGGTGATCAGCACAGCGGAGTTTGATAAGATCCAAGTTGTGGGCAATCGTGTCATCGTTCCAGCAGGTGAGACGATCCAAGGGGATCTTGTTGTCGAGAACGGCGAGGTGGTCGTCGAGGGCAGAGTGATGGGCAATCTGGTTGTCATAGATGGTACGTATACAGCATCCACTGCCAATATCGCCGGCCGCATTACGACGGTGAATCAGCTTTTTGACTGGTTATGGTATAAGATTGCGGGATTGTTTGGAACTGTATAAAATAGAGAAAGAACTCAAATTTCATGAAGGTTTCATGAAGTTGAAGAAAGCAAACGTCCGGGTGGAGGATTGACGATGGAATTGTGGACTAA
>NZ_BMAQ01000063.1 GCF_015472005.1 Insulibacter thermoxylanivorax
TAAGCCTTGATAGGGCTAGGATTTTCTCTTGAAAAATCTCGTTCTTGACAGAAAAACACCTTTCTCGTTTGGTAAAATGGAAGTTGGAGAAGCTTACCATTCCAAACAGAAAGGTGCGTATCCCTATGGTACAACACAACTCTCTGTCTGAAAAGGGCCAAGAACGTATTTCGGCTGTATTCTCTACTTTACAAATCGGGCAACTGTTGCGGAAAGCAGGCATTTCCAAGTCGTTCGGATTGTCCAGTCTGGCCATCTTTCGGCTGATCTTTACGCTCGTGTTTGAAGGGCGTAACTGGTTTCGTCTTCTCCACAGCGATCGCCGCGAGTCTTTGCCTGGCAAAGATGTGGTCTATCGGTTTTTAAACCACCCGCGTTTCGCATGGCGACGATTTTTGCATGCCTTGAGTCTGAAGATCGTTCAGCATTTTGATTCCTTAACCTCTTCGTCCCGCGTTCGAACGTTCATCATTGATGATTCGGTTCTTCGCAGGGATCGCAGCAAGAAAGCCGAGTTGCTGGCCCGCGTCTTCGATCATACGACGGGGAGATATACCCGCGGCTACAACATGCTCACGCTCGGATGGTCGGATGGCTTCAGCTTCGCACCCATTGATTTTGTCATGCTCAGCTCGGCCAAGCTGGCGAATCGCTTTTGCGAGATGAAGGAGCGTTTGTCCAAGCGTACGCAAGGCTACAAACGCCGCATCGAGGCACTTTCGCGTAAGCCGGATGCGGTTGTGGCTCTGCTTGATCGAGCGATTCAGGCTGGATTTAGCGCTGACTTTGTCCTGATGGACAGTTGGTTTACCCAAGCGCCTCTGTTGCGTGAACTGATGGCTAAAGGTCTGCATGTCATTGGGATGGTCAAGGCGATGAAACAACGATACCGGCTCGACGGAAAAAGCCTGACGCTCCATGAACTGTATGCCCTGTTGCCAAAGCAGAAAAACAAAGAAATTCTTGGCTCAGTCATCGTTCAAACCGCCTGCGGTTTACCGATCAAACTGGTCTTTGTGCAAAACCGCCATCGGCGGCGGGATTGGCTGGTTCTGCTCAGCACTGATTTGGCGTTGGAAGATGCCGAGATCGTTCGCATTTACGGCATGCGTTGGAGCATCGAGACCTTCTTCAAATTTGCCAAATCGTATCTGAAGCTGGGAACGGAGTTTCAAGGTCGTTCGTTTGATATGCTCATCAGCCACACCACGATCGTGTTTACGCGTTATCTCGTGATGGAATGGGAACGTCGTCACGAAAACGACGCGCGGTCGTTGGGCGGTCTGTTCTTCCTGTTTTCCGACGAAGTTCGAGACCTGGATCTCAAAACGGCTTTGCAACATCTGATAGCATTTTTCATGGCGTTCACGGAAGCCAAATCCAAACGGGATCAGTCTGCCGTTTTTCGTCAACTCCAGCATTGGATTTCGAGTTTGCCCAATTATATCAAGGGTTTGTTTGGACAATTAAGCTGCGAAAGTTGAGT
>NZ_BMAQ01000064.1 GCF_015472005.1 Insulibacter thermoxylanivorax
ACATTAATTCTTTGAGGGAGGTTGGAACATGGCTAGATGCACAGCTCCTGTAAAGGGACATAGAACAGCAAGTGCCGCAGCCAATTGTCCAGCATGTGGTGGGCGTTATGGCCGCTATGGTAGTTTTGGGAGCTACGGATCGTACTCTACCCCGACTTACTCCCCGTCCATGAGTAGCGGGGGTGGAGGAAGCAGAGGTGGAAATTCTACTCGTAGTATTAAGCCGCGCTGGTCGAGAGCAGGTTCGTCCGTTTGGTACACGCCGGAACAAGTTCGAGCACTAATACCAATCCGCAACAACGTCGAAAGCCTAGCAACGCAGACTGATCTTCGGGACGTTTTCCTATGCCATGCGTGGGACGACAGGCAGGGGGCTGCCAAAGAGCTACACGATTTACTTGAGGCACATGGTGTCTCTGTTTGGTTCAGTGAAAAGGATGTTGCTCTTGGCGTGCCGTTGCTTCGTGCCATCGATAAGGGTTTGGCGAATTCACGAGTTGGAATCGTATTAGTGACCCCTGCGTTGTTACGCCGACTCCCAGCAGAAGGCATCGCAGATAAAGAACTTTCAGCACTTCTGGCTCGTGAACGACTCGTCCCGATTGTGCACGAAACTACGTTTGAAGCTCTCCGTGAAGTAAGTCCTTTGCTTGCATCGCGAAGCGGTTTGAGTACTGCAGAAGAGCCAATGGCAGACGTTGCTGCAAAGATCGCAGAGCTTGTCGCCCTGTAAATCATTGTTTGTCCAGTAGAATATGCTGTTCGGAAATAATATATCCGCCACAGCTCATTAACAGCTTATTAATGCAATCATAATCTTGAAATTACGCCAATTGGAAGCTAACATACAACAAACTTCCGAGGAGGCGTTTTTTCATGTCCACGCCCATTCGTCTTTACCTGCTGGATATCGACCCCGCCACCGAACGGCGTCTGCTCTCCCTCGCCCAGCGTCATCTCAAGCTGGTACTCGAAAGCGGCCACCGCCATACTTCTTCCAAGCGCCGCGCTGAAATCGCTCAAGAAATCGAAGCTATCCGATCCGAGCGCGACTCTATTATCGCCCGCCTGCGCAAAGAGGCAGAAATGCGGGTGACATCGTGAAGGACGAACAGCCTTCCGGCAGAATCTCACCGATCCGCGTGAGTGTAAAATGTTTGT
>NZ_BMAQ01000065.1 GCF_015472005.1 Insulibacter thermoxylanivorax
TGGCTCATTCGTTCGGGTGTAGCGCATTATGTCATGGGCAAGATGTTAGCAGGAGCGATCTCAGCATTTCTAACTACTTTCCTCGGCATCCTGCTATACGCTGTATTCTTGTTATTCCAACTGCCGCTGTTTACCAATATATCTACGGGTGATGCATATGCCGTGCTGTTGGAGCAGAATATGCCTATTATATATATCTTGGCTCGAGCGACGCATCTGAGTATGTCATCTATGCTCTTCGCATGCTTGGCGATATGGGTGTCGGTCCTGATCCCTAATCGTTTCGTCACTTTGGTTGCACCGACCGTGATCTATTTTATGATGTTCCGTTTGACTAGATTTTGGGGATTGCCGGACTACCTTAATATACCGTTCATTATAGAAGGAACGTATGACGCAGGCAGTGCAGCGGCAAGTCTCATAACGAAATGTGTAACGATATTCATTCCCTGCCTTCTGCCGGTGTCTCCCGTAATACCATTTACTAAATTGGAGGATACATTCTCCCAAATATCACAAATCATAATTCTACCATATTGACAAAAATGGAATATATATTTAAAATTTAACTAACATATACATAAAAAGAATATATCTTATTTCTTGTTATGTTAATCCTAGTCACTCTGCAACTCCAACAAACTACTTTTTGTCGCCTAAAAAAGAATCTTCCCAGCAGGCAACCGAAATATTAACTGACATATCTACTAAAGGTAAGAGAAGCTTTACCTACTTAGATGGATACGGTGGAATTGGAACTGAAGTATATTTATCGGCATATCCAACTTATTGGGACTTTGTTGAATATAAAGTTGAAGGTACCTGGTCTCCATAACTTTAAAACGATGCAGGTGTACTCGCCACCTGCATTAGTTATTTTTGATATTCAACTTTGAAAGGATGAAAAGGGTTGAGAAAGTATCTATTAAGTTTGCTGATTCTAACAGTAGTCATCATAGTTTCTGCATGCGAAGGATCCAAGAAGGGGGACGATGATGACAACCTCACATTAGAACAGTATCTACAGCAGGTTAAACTCCCTAATAATCTCGAGATTGCCATTGATCCGGAGACGGTCGTATCTGCCCAAGAAGCTCGTATCCATGAAGCGGGATATTGGGAACTGGATCCTGAGACAGTCTCTAAGCATCTGCTGCGGGGAGAGCTTGTTGAGATGCAACCCATGGCCCAAGGTCCTTGGTATCATGCCAGCGGCGATACCTACGATGAATATTTGAATGTTTATGACAACGGCAAAAGTTTTGGTATAGAAGAAAGCTCCGCCGGCGGAATGAGTTATGTCGTCTATGAAAAGAGTGAAACTGAGAAGCCGTTCTTGATCGTCAACCATCCCGATCCGCTAACTCTTAGTGATCAGGGAAGAAAAAGTATGGCCAAATCGGATTACTCCTCCTATGCCGATCTAACCTTTAAGCCTTATGAGGAAGCTCTGGCAGAGGTTCTGGAACATATGAAGCAAATGGGTTTCCCTGAATTGGCTGTGTCAGAAACCTATTCTATGGATGTCGAGACACAGAGGAAGCACTACGAATATTACGTGGAAGAAAGAGGAATCGAACCCGAGTTCGACCCTGAAGATTGGACGACAGCGGATGAAAAGTATATCTTCTTCCTGCGACAAGTAATTGATGAGATCCCTGTCACGCATTCGTCTTGGACTTGGGGACAGGGGACGGGAGTTGGTCCAGCAGGGAACTGGATGCAGAGTACATGGATATCTGCCGTATATTCACCTGATGGACTGCAGAAGATGTATGCCGCCAATATGTACAGAATCAAGGAAGAACTGGCAAGTGAAGCTATGCCGGTGGTTTCGCCAGTCCATGCATTGCGCACCATGATTGACGAGTATTCTGATTTGATCATAGAGGAGAAACTCACGGCCACCTCGATGGAACTGGTCTACGTCTCGGTGCCGAAAGGGAAGGAGACGTTCGAGTTGATCCCCGCGTGGATGATCACGATCGCCGAGCCTTATGAATCGGATCATTCCGATGAAGACTCTATTAAATATAACTATCGTCAGTACGTTGTCCACGCCATCACCGGCGAGAAAATCTCCGGTTCGAGGTGAGGGTTAATTGCCTGTTATTCTAACGTCATTAACTGTTCATCTTAAACAAGCCCTTCTATCTCTGCGTTTTGTTCTGTGTATTCTGGGGACTTGTCTAGTCTTA
>NZ_BMAQ01000066.1 GCF_015472005.1 Insulibacter thermoxylanivorax
GAAAGGGCTGAAAAGTATGCTTTCTCGTTATATGGAACTTTGTCAACCTTTTGGAACCGCCTAGTGCGGACCCGCATGCTAGGTGGTGTGAGAGGACGGGGGGCTAGCCGCTCCCTCCTACTCGATGCGGCCTTATTGATATTCAGTTAAAGTGTGGTGACGGCTGTTATGCGCATGCCCCAGATAACCTATGAAACCCGCGTCGTGCTTGTTCCATTAACGATTCATGAGAATAAGCGGAATATCATCGTCGAGGACGTGTATGCGCGGGAATATTATGAGATGAGCTCTGCCAGTGTGGATGCCATCCGGGCTTTGCAAGCGGGAATGCCGCTTCATGAGATCGAAGTACAGCTGAAGGAACGTTACCCCGATGAAGAGATCGATATGATCGAATTCGTATCTGCGCTGCTTGAACTGGACCTAATAGCGGAGGTAGACGGCCGCACACTGCGGGAGATCTCTGATGAAGAGGCCGTGCCAGCCCATAACCCTGACAGCTGGCCGAATCGTTTGGGCAGATTCCTCTTCCGCACGCCCTTCATTCTCGTGTATTTTGCCGCGATTGGTTGTTGGATTACTTTGTTCATCACGCGTCCGGATCTGCTGCCTGAACTCCATACGATGCATATGGTGGAGTCGATGACGGTGAATGTCATCATCTGGGCAGGAGTAAGCTTAGGGCTGTTAGCGATGCATGAGTTCAGCCATTTTCTCGCTGCTCGTTCCTTT
>NZ_BMAQ01000067.1 GCF_015472005.1 Insulibacter thermoxylanivorax
GATGGACTTTCGAAATCTAGGATAATCTAATCGCTCCCGGCACTCACCCATGTGCGATGCCCACATATAGTAGTAAGTGAGATCTGTTAACATGGGGTGAACATATGGCCGTTGTGAAAGCAAGAGAACAAGATATCGATCTATTGGCAAGGCTGCTTCGCGCAGAAGCAGAAGGGGAGGGCGAACAGGGGATGCTGATGGTCGGCAATGTCGGCATCAACCGGATTCGCGCGAACTGCTCCGATTTTGTCGGCTTGCGCACGATTCCGCAGATGGTGTACCAGCCGCATGCCTTCGAAGCGACGATCCATGGATACTTCTACCAAAAGGCGCGAGAAAGGGAGAAACGGCTGGCAAGGCGTGCTGTCAATGGCGAGCGGCTATGGCCCTCAAAGTTCAGTCTCTGGTATTTCCGTCCGCCGGGGGATTGTCCGCCGACTTGGTATGATCAGCCCTTAGCAGGCCGTTATAAGCAGCATTGTTTCTATGAGCCGACAGGGGAAGAATGCGAGAATATCTACAATACGTACTAACAAAAA
>NZ_BMAQ01000068.1 GCF_015472005.1 Insulibacter thermoxylanivorax
GACAGGTTTCCCGACTGGAAAGCGGGCAGTGAGCGCAACGCAATTAATGTGAGTTAGCTCACTCATTAGGCACCCCAGGCTTTACACTTTATGCTTCCGGCTCGTATGTTGTGTGGAATTGTGAGCGGATAACAATTTCACACAGGAAACAGCTATGACCATGATTACGCCAAGCGCGCAATTAACCCTCACTAAAGGGAACAAAAGCTGGGTACCGGGCCCCCCCTCGAGGTCGACGGTATCGATAAGCTTGATATCGAATTCCTGCAGCCCGGGGGATCCACTAGTTCTAGAGCGGCCGCCACCGCGGTGGAGCTCCAATTCGCCCTATAGTGAGTCGTATTACGCGCGCTCACTGGCCGTCGTTTTACAACGTCGTGACTGGGAAAACCCTGGCGTTACCCAACTTAATCGCCTTGCAGCACATCCCCCTTTCGCCAGCTGGCGTAATAGCGAAGAGGCCCGCACCGATCGCCCTTCCCAACAGTTGCGCAGCCTGAATGGCGAATGGAAATTGTAAGCGTTAATATTTTGTTAAAATTCGCGTTAAATTTTTGTTAAATCAGCTCATTTTTTAACCAATAGGCCGTACTGCGATGAGTGGCAGGGCGGGGCGTAATTTTTTTTAAGGCAGTTATTGGTGCCCTTAAACGCCTGGTTGCTACGCCTGAATAAGTGATAATAAGCGGATGAATGGCAGAAATTCGAAAGCAAATTCGACCCGGTCGTCGGTTCAGGGCAGGGTCGTTAAATAGCCGCTTATGTCTATTGCTGGTTTACCGGTTTATTGACTACCGGAAGCAGTGTGACCGTGTGCTTCTCAAATGCCTGAGGCCAGTTTGCTCAGGC
>NZ_BMAQ01000069.1 GCF_015472005.1 Insulibacter thermoxylanivorax
CCGGCTACCTGCCCCATTCGACCACCAAGCGAAACATCGCATCGAGCGAGCACGTACTCGGATGGAAGCCGGTCTTGTCGATCAGGATGATCTGGACGAAGAGCATCAGGGGCTCGCGCCAGCCGAACTGTTCGCCAGGCTCAAGGCGCGCATGCCCGACGGCGAGGATCTCGTCGTGACCCATGGCGATGCCTGCTTGCCGAATATCATGGTGGAAAATGGCCGCTTTTCTGGATTCATCGACTGTGGCCGGCTGGGTGTGGCGGACCGCTATCAGGACATAGCGTTGGCTACCCGTGATATTGCTGAAGAGCTTGGCGGCGAATGGGCTGACCGCTTCCTCGTGCTTTACGGTATCGCCGCTCCCGATTCGCAGCGCATCGCCTTCTATCGCCTTCTGACGAGTTCTTCTGAGCGGGACTCTGGGGTTCGAAATGACCGACCAAGCGACGCCCAACCTGCCATCACGAGATTTCGATTCCACCGCCGCCTTCTATGAAAGGTTGGGCTTCGGAATCGTTTTCCGGGACGCCGGCTGGATGATCCTCCAGCGCGGGGATCTCATGCTGGAGTTCTTCGCCCACCCCCATGGGCAAATATTATACGCAAGGCGACAAGGTGCTGATGCCGCTGGCGATTCAGGTTCATCATGCCGTTTGTGATGGCTTCCATGTCGGCAGAATGCTTAATGAATTACAACAGTTTTTATGCATGCGCCCAATACGCAAACCGCCTCTCCCCGCGCGTTGGCCGATTCATTAATGCAGCTGGCACGACAGGT